>JBCCHP010000008.1:0-20478 GCA_039028675.1 Pseudomonadota bacterium
AGCAAGACTATCTTTTGAGACGCCCAGAATGAGCGTATTTCTTGAACTGAATTTTCTAATGTTATCTCTAAAGTCCTGCCCTTCTAATGTGCAACCAGGCGTACTATCTTTTGGATAAAAATACAGAACAATATTTTTGCCTTTGAGATCGGCAGACTTGATTTTTTTATCGCCCGTAGCACTTGCCGAAAATGCAGGGACTTTTTTACCAATTGTTATTTTACTCATACCTTCTCTCTATTATTTGTCTATTTTACAGGTTCCATTATTGCGTCAAGATTAAGGCGATCGCAGAAATCAATAAAATCGCTACGAATTGCTGCAATTGAAGTATCCAGTGGAATATTTATCGTCATATGCATCGAAAACATTTTTGCTCCGGTTGTAGAGGCAATATACATATTTGAATTTAAATCTTGTACGGATAATTTACTATTTGTCATAAATTCGGTTATTTCTAGAATGACGCCGGCTTGATCAACTCCGACGACATCAACAGCATAGGGCATAGCCTTACCTTGATGCTCATGTGTTGTGGTTCTCTCATGCAGTATTCGTGTGCCGAAACTACTTTCCAGTTTGACCAGAGAATCTTCCATCTTTGCAATTTCGTTCCAGGAACCACCTAAAAATAGCATGACGGCAAGCTTTTCGCCTAATACGATAAATCGGCTTTCAGCTATATTACAGCCACTTATCTTGATGTGTTTTAAGAGTTTGAGGATGACCTCATCCGAGTTATCTATCAGGGTGCTGATAGCGAGATAATTTTGCATTAATCAGTACTGTAAACATTATTATAGATAAATCACTGTGCATGATAATATGACCCATTAAATTTAAACATGTATTAATCTTGTCATGGTCATACCTGATTCAGTACCATACACGTTTTTTTCAAAAAGATAAGTCATCTCTAGCAATATGTTAAGTGGAAGTATGGTTGCAGTAGTTACGCCTATGCAGGCCGGAGTTTCTCCGGATACGGCACTGGATCGTGACGCCCTGAAAAATTTAATTGAATTTCATATAGAACAGGGTACCGATGCGATTGTCTCGGTTGGTACGACAGGCGAATCTGCAACTTTAACTGAAAAAGAGCACTGTCAGGTAATTCGGGACACTGTTGAATTTGTGAATGGAAGGGTACCGGTAATAGCTGGAACAGGCGCTAATTCTACTATCGAGGCCATTTCCCTTACTCGATGTGCCAAAGAGGCAGGAGCAGATGCCTGCTTACTGGTAACGCCTTATTACAATAAACCCACACAAGAGGGTTTATTTCAACATTATAAAGCCGTGGCAGAAACAGTTGATATTCCGCAGATTCTCTACAACGTACCGGGTAGAACTGCCTGTGATATGTTGCCTGAAACGATTATCCGCCTGGCTGAGGTCCATAATATTATTGGCGTAAAGGAGGCGACTGCCGACTTACAAAGATTGGCTGACATCCTTGCCAATGTAAATGATGATTTCCTGCTGTTAAGCGGTGATGATCTGACCAGTAAAGACTTTTTGCTACAAGGTGGCCATGGCGTGATATCAGTGACTGCCAATGTTGCGCCGGCCTTAATGCATGAAATGTGTGCACAAGCCATTCAAGGCGATGGAAAAGCAGCAAGTGCCTCTGACGAGAAATTGATTGGGCTGCATAAGGAACTTTTTATTGAATCTAATCCGATCCCTGCGAAGTGGGCCGTATATGAAATGGGCCTGATACAAGCAGGAATCCGACTGCCTTTAACCTGGATGTCTGAAGCGTCGCATGCCCGAGTAAAGGCGGCAATGCAACAGGCCGGAGTAATTTGAGTAATGCCATTATCAAACTATATTTATTGTCTGCTAATTATCATGTTCTTATCAGGTTGTGGATCACTACCTAGTCTTGACGATGTATTACCTGATACACGAGATGAATATCGCAAGAGTAGAGACTTGCCTGCTCTAGAAGTCCCTCCTGATTTAACTAATAACACTAACGAGGCAATGGCCATACCCGGTGAAGAAGAAGCCGTAACCTTAAGTGAATTTCAGCGGCAGCGAGCGCAGGCGACCGGAGCAACTGTACTTGGCAAGGGTGAATTCGGTGGTGAGCAGTGGATTGCCTTGCGCGGCACGCCTGAATCTATCTGGCCCGAGTTACTTGGTTTTTGGCAAACTCAGGGCTATACAATGGATCTAGAGGACGGCGATCTGGGTGTCATGGAAACTGCCTGGAAGGTGCGTGAGGAAAATAATGGCGCATTACGTGAGCGTTTTCGTATTTTTGCTGAGCAAAATGAAGATGGTGAAACAATGCTCTATCTATCCAGTCAGCAACAATTAGTCACCGAAGGCGAATGGTTTGATACCCAATCCGATGAAACTCGCGAAAAAGAAGTAATCAGGCAAATCAATCTCTATTTTTATGGTGCCGAACCAGCAGAAGTTATTGCACAAACAACCAGCCGATCTTCAAGTTCAACTCAATCTGGGCGAGCGCAATTAATCATAGTTGATAAGGATCGAAGTTATCTAACATTACCAGATAATTTTGAAAACGCCTGGGCCAATATCAATACTGCATTGGAAAGGGCTGGTGTTTCTATTCAGAACAGAAATCAGGAATCAGGAATCTATGACGTGCTTCATTTTCCAGTTAATACAGAAAATGATGAAGAAAAGGGTTTACTGGATAAATTAAAATTCTGGAGTAACGATGATGATGAAGGTATTCCTTTTCAAATTAGTTTGACTGGTGTTGGCGATAAAACAGAATTAAATATTAATGATGAAGATGGCAATTGGGCAGAAAGTGTTGAAGCAAAAGATTTGCTTGATCTTTTATTACGATATTATAACCAACTTTAATTAATTAACGTTTTACGAACTTCATTAAACGCTTGCGTTTATTGATTTGTCTTTGTGTAAGTTTATTTTTTTTGCCTTTATAGGGATTCTCACCCTGTTTAAATTCAATTAGCACTGGTGTACCAATCAGCCCTAGCTGTTTTCTGAAAAATTTTGCCAGATATCTTTGGTAGCTATTAGGTATGCTATTTGTCTGATTGCCATGAATGATTACCCGTAACGGATTATGTCCACCCAAATGGGCATAACGTAATTTAATTCGCCTGCCTCTAATCATCATCGGTGGATTAGCAGCAATCGCTGCCTCCAAGATAGTCGTCATATCAGATGTTGATGCATCCAATATCAATGATTGATTTATTTTCTTTATTGAATCAAATAATTTACCAACTCCGGTTCCATGTAGTGCAGATATGTAGTGTATAAGTGCATAATCAATAAAACCAAATTTAAGAGATAGTTGTGCCTTGACTCTCTCTTTTTGTGATTCTTCAAGACCATCCCATTTATTAATCGCAATAATAAGTGGTTTACCACTATTTTCTATCATGCCTAACAGACTAGCATCTTGTTCAGTAATAGCTTCACTGGCATCAACGACAAGAATCATTATTTCTGCTTTTTCAATTGCATCAAAAGATTTAATAACACTGAATTTTTCCACAACATCATCAATCCGACTTTTACGGCGAACACCAGCAGTATCGATCAACAGGAATTCCTGCTCGTTCCTTGAAAATGGTATTGCAATGCTATCTCGTGTCGTACCGGGATGGTCAAAGGTCAATACCCTATCTTCACCAATTATTCTATTAACCAAAGTTGATTTTCCGACATTTGGTCTGCCTAGTACTGCGAGTCTTATTTTATGTTTATCTTCAGTTGCAATATCTATTTCATTATCCGGGAACAGTGCCAATAGTTCGGTAGTCAATTGCTGAATACCATCGCCCCGTTTTGCAGATATCGCGAAGACAGATTCAATCCCTAGTTTGAAAAACTCTGATGTTCCAATCGAGCCTTCTTGCCCCTCAAGTTTATTTACTGCAAGAAAGACTGGTTTATCCAATTTACGAAATGTTATTGCTAATGATTCATCAATACTGGTCAGACCAATGCGTCCATCAACTAACCAAATCAACGCATCTGCTTCTGCGGCAGCAATCAATGCCTGTTGAGTCATTAAGTCCGCGACTTGCTGACTATCGTGTTCATCTTCTCCGATACCACCTGTATCGATAATTAAACAGGATTTTGACTCATGACGCAGAATGCCATACTGGCGATCACGAGTAACACCAGGTCGATCTGCAACCAATGCATCACGAGTACCGGTGAGGATATTAAAAAAAGTAGACTTGCCAACGTTTGGTCTACCAACGATGGCGATGACTGGTTTCATGAGAATTTAAAAATATGATTGAAAAATTTCAAATGATAAACATTAATCTGCTAAATCTTCCAGACTATCATCGACTTCATCATCACTCTCTCCACCTGTAAAAATATCCAGTATGCCATCGAAAATTGATGAATCATCGGAAGCAGTTTCTTGCGTGGTACCGGCAGATCCTTGTTCAGCCGACACTGCTTCAGGTCTTTCTGGTAGTGCAGAAATATCGATACCAATATAACTGTAGCTAGTTAATGTTCCATCACTTGCATAGGCGAAGAGTTGATCGTTCTCAACTGACGGCTTGACTAAAATTGGCGAACTAGACATCTGGGTACGACCAATAAATTCACCGCTTTCTTTATCCATCCAGTGTAAATATCCTTCAAGATCACCAACCACAACAGCACTTCCAAATACTGCGGGCCCGGTTGGTTTTCGGTGTAATAATTTTTCCTGTTTCCAGATAGATGCACCAGAAAATCTATCCAGTGCCCAGACACTTCCCTCTTCATCAGTCACAAACAGATAATTTTCATCGGCATCTAATTCTGTAAAGGAGGATATTTCTCTTTCCCAAAGCACTGTGCCCGTGTCTAGCGATAGTGCCGCAATGATTGATTGATAAGTAGCGATATAGATTGCATCCTGGTAGATCAAGGGTTGTGCATCGATATCAACTAACCGTTCCAGTTCACTTCTACCTCGGGAAATAGCAACGCGAGTCTCCCAATTGAGTTTGCCAGTTGCTCGGTTTAGAGAGGTAACTCGACCCCCATCAAATCCGGCAATGACGTTTTCGTCTATCATCACAGGTGTACTTGTACCCCTAAGTGTTAATGCCGGTACAGTACGATCATAAACCCATAGTCTTTCACCTGTTTCTGCATTAAGCGCAAATATTTTGCCGTCAATGGTTCTGGCAATAACGGTTCCGCTATTTTCGACAGGTGGAGATAGAATCTCACTGGATACTTTGGATCTCCAAATCTCTTCGCCATTGTCTGCCGTCAGGGTAACTACATCACCTTCGCTACTACCCACCATGACAAGATTACCATTAGCGCCGGGGCCGCCTGTCACCGGTAACTTGAGATCTTTTTGCCAGATTTTTTTTCCTGATTTGGCATCCAATGCTGCTAATTCACCATCTGTATCAGCAATAAACACGCTGTCTGCTATCACGTTAGGTATAAGCTTGATATATAGTTCGTTAGTACCCGATCCGATATCTTCTGACCAAAGACTAGCTATTTTGATCGTTGTATAGACGTCAGTGAGCGGTGTGGGTGGAATAGCATTATCCACATCGCCCATCATTTGGTTGATATATTTTCCTGTGCCGCAGCCAGCTAGTTGCAGGGTTAAACAAAGGAAGGAAACCCTGGTGACGTTTCGCAAAATATTAACCTTTTCCGAGGTTATCTAGCTTCATTTCTATCACTGATTGAGATTCTTCAGATGCAATCGTGTTGAGTAAAGCCTTTTGATACGCTTGCCTGGCAGAATTAATATCACCCTGTTTCAAAAAGACATCACCTTTGAGTTCTTCATACTGCGCAATGAATTCACCCTGATTTGCCTTATTCAGTAATGATTTGGCAGATTCCAGTTGTTCCTGATCGATATAAAGACGAGCGAGTCGTAACGTTGCAATATGAGTCACTTGAGGTTCATCAGTGTTGCCAATTACCCATTCCAGATTGGCCACCGCCTGTTCAAGTTGGTTATTTTCGGCTTCGAGCTTGGCTAGCATCAGCTTGGCAAAAATGCCATACATGGAAGTTTCGTGATCGGCAATGATGCGATCGGCGTACACTCTGCTATTTTCAACGTCGTTATTTCTAGCAGATAATATCATTTGTTCATACAATGATGATGCTTCATAGGCTTGGGTTATTTTGTGCTGGTTGTAGCCCCGCCAACCAAAAATAGCCACCAAGCCGATAGTAATACCTGCCACAATCGACATGCCATTCTCTTTCCACCATGCCTTAATCGCTTCGACTTGTTCTTCTTCTGTTTTGTAGGATTCCGCCACCTTATTTCTCCAGAGGCTGTAATAAAAATATGCTGATAACCGCTCTCGCAAAGGGCGCACATTATAACGTGCGTTTTGAAATTGTTGAGTCTGTGACAGGTATATTTACTAAAAAATTGCTTAATAATCAGATTTTATCCAGAAAATTCTCCAATTCTGGATAATTCATCGATTGTTGCGGCTGATCGCCGCGCAGATCCTTGACGCTGATACTATTATTGTTGATTTCTTCATCACCCAAAATCAATGCGTATTTTGCGCCTGATTTATCAGCTTTTTTGAATTGGCTTTTGATACTCCCAGCACCTAAGTGAGTCATTACTCTCAAATCTGGATTGGATTTTCGTAGTTTGTCCGCTAATAATAATCCTGCTTGCATGCCAGTCTCGCTAGCAATGATCAGATAAATATGCGGCGCTTGATGATTGTCTATTATATCCTCATTGATTAACTCGATAAGTCTTTCCATACCAATAGCAAATCCTACTGCGGGTGTTGGCCGTGCACCATGTAATTCGACCAGTCCGTCATAGCGACCACCTGCACAAACCGTTCCCTGTGCCCCCAATTCACTTGTTATCCATTCAAAAACGGTTTTGCCGTAATAATCCAGTCCGCGAACGAGGCGCGGATTTACCTTATAGTCAATGCCTGCTGAATCAAGCACCCCACATAATTCCTCAAAGTGTAAGGCTGATTCTTCATCAAGATAATCACTCAACATGGGTGCGGATTGAATGACGGATTGCAAGTCGGGGTTTTTGCTGTCCAAGATACGCAAGGGATTATTTTCTAGTCGAATTAAGCTTTCTTTGTCCAGGGCATTTCGATGTTTCGAAAAATAATTCACTAGTTGTTTTCGGTAATTGTTTCGAGACTCCGTTGTGCCAAGACTATTAATTTCAAGCTCCAGCTTGATACCAAATAATTGCCAAAGATGCGCACACATTAAAATCATTTCCGCATCAACATCCGGACCATTAAATCCAAAAGCCTCGACACCAATTTGGTGAAACTGTCTTTGTCTTCCTTTTTGCGGTCGCTCATGTCTAAACATCGGACCTTGATACCACAACCTTTGTGTCTGATTATAAAACAAACCATGCTCAATGCCGGCCCTGACGCAACCAGCGGTACCCTCTGGTCGTAGCGTTAGACTGCTCTCATTCCTGTCATCGAAACAATACATTTCCTTGGTAACAATATCGGTATGATCGCCGATTGAACGGGTAAATAAATCTGTATATTCAACAATGGGTAATCGAATTTCCTGATATCCGAACTGTTTTAAAACATGAGCAATCGTTTTTTCTGTAAATTGCCAGCGATGCGTGTCTTGCATCAATATGTCATGCATACCACGAATTGCTTGTAGTTTAGCCATAGAATAAATTTACAAAATTAAGGGTTATTGTATTGGTATGCGGAATCGAGCAACTCCATCATTGGAAAATGGCTCAGTATCAAAGCGTTCATCGTTGAATATCAAATCAACACCAGGAGAATAACCAAGAATAATTCGAAAGGGTGCCTGACCCTGAATATTAATTTTTTCGCCTTCTTTCCCTAAATTCATAAATAAACGTTCTTCATTGGCATCATAAACTTCTATCCATGATTCATCAGTGATGGTAAGTAGAATTGTATCTGAGCCATCAGAAATATACTCAATAGTCTCGCTAGTAGCTGACTCTTCGATATTTGTTTCATTCAGGTTTAATTCCATTGCCATGCCATTTTCTGTGCGAACTTGACTAGTTTCCATGGATGTCATTGTTTCATCTGTATCTTGCTCAATCACAGCAACTGTCTCAGTTTGTATTCTTTCCGCATTTTCAGTTGTAGGGCTTTGCCAACCTTCAGGATGAATAACTACGTCAAAGCCAGTATCGGTATTGTTGATGCTGGTTTCTGTTTCATCTGCACCAGTTATTTCTTCAGTCTGCTCATTACTTACCAGAAAATTGCCTTGATACCAGACTAGTAACAACAGTATTAATGCGAGTATGAGTAAATAGGTAAATGCTTTTACCGGTTTGTCATTACTGCTCACCTGACTTGGAGGTTTAACCTCAGGTAATATCTCGGGAGGTGGTGGCATATTTTCAGATTGAAAAAGTGAGACAACATAATCGCCATCCAAATCGACTGCCTTAGCGTAGGACCTCAAGTAGCCGCGCACATAGGTTGGAGAGGTGATGTTACTGTAGTCATCAGCCTCTATTGCTTCGATGATTCGACCTTCAAGATTGATTCGTTTACGAATTTCTTCAATGGTCAACTGTTTCTGTAGACGCGTCTCCCGCAACAGACGCCCTGGCTTATCCTCATTAGTCTGAGTCTCAGTTTGTTCCGTAGCAGATTCTTCATTCATTATCTAATACCTGACTGACGAAGTTTGGCGGCTTCCTCAGAATCCGGAAACTGGTTTTTTAGTAATAATGCATAGCTGGAAACTGCATCATTATTTTTTAATGCCTGTTCCAGTCTAATACCAAGCCATAAACTTTTCGGTGTATGGGCAGCTATCAGTTGGAAACGTTGTAAATAACCCCTGGCACTTAGTTTATCTCCTTGATTGTAAGAGATTTCAGACATCAACAATAGTGCTGGAGGTATGTTTGGATTAAGTTGTAGTGCCTTGCGAAAATACTCTTCTGCTTTTGCACTATTTTGATTATTAAAAAAACAAACTCCGGCATTTGTTATGGCAATTTCCGGTGTTTCATAAAGTGGGTTATCTGCTGCCTGTTGAAATACATCCTCTGCCTCATCGCGACGATTTTGTTTGCAAAGGAAACGGCCGTAATTGTTTAATGTCGACGAATCGGCAATATTCAATTTAATTGCCTTTTTATAATGTTCTTCAGCTTTATCTTGTTGTCCCAGGCTTTCATAAAGTAAACCGAGTGCATTATAAGTTGGAGAGTATTTTGGATCGGCTAGTTTCGCCCGATTCAGTTTTTCCAGCGCTTTTTCAAATGCTCCTTGCTTCATATATGCGATACCCAGATCCAGATTTGATAAAGCAACCTCATTTGTTGATTGCGAGGGTTTAATATTTTTATTTGAGCTTGCCACACCATCACAGCCAGTAAGATGGAACAACCCGTATATTATTAAACTCACGATTATGATTTGGTTACGCATGCGCTTCACCTGATAAGTCTTTGCTGCGTCTCTTTGCTTTCGACATAACTTTGCCAACCAGTTGACCACAGGCGGCATCAATATCGTCTCCTCGCGTCTTTCGAGTAATAGTAAAGATATTTGCCTGCATCAATATATCGCGAAAACGATTGATTGTATCGATATCAGAACATTCATAGGCAGTGTTTGGAAAACGATTGAACGGAATAAGATTAACTTTGGCGGGTAAGTTTTTTAGACATTTTACTAGTTTTCTAGCGTCATCTTTACCATCATTAACACCGCGTAACATTACGTACTCAATCGTAATAGGTTCATCACCTCGAGAATCAGTAAAGCGTTTGCATGCTGCCAGTAGCTCATTCAATGGATATGAACGATTTATCGGAACAATATCATCACGTAAATCATCGTTACTGGCGTGGAGTGATATTGCCAGACTGACATTGGTATCTTGTTTGAGTTGATCTATTCTGGGCACGATACCCGATGTACTAACAGTAACTTTGCGCCTTGCAAGGCCAAACCCAAGATCATCAGTTAAAATATTGATACTTCTCAAGACATTGTTGTAATTAAGAAGTGGTTCGCCCATACCCATAAAAACAATATTGCTGACCTTTCGTTGGGAATTTCCCTGGTAACTTCCCAGTACCTTATTAGCAAGTAGAACCTGACCGACGATTTCACTGGTTGTTAGATTTCGATTGAATCCTTGTTGTGCAGTAGAACAGAATTTGCAATCAAGTGGACAGCCCACTTGTGAGGAAATACATAAGGTGCCCCGATCTGTTTCCGGTATAAAAACTGTTTCCACAGAGTTTTTCTCATCGATTTTTAATACCCATTTTCTTGTACCATCATTCGATTGTTGTTCAGTCAAAATTTCCGGTAATGAAACCGTGGCGAGTTGCAGTAATTTCTCTCGCAATGACTTACTTAAATTTGTCATCGCATCAATATCAGTTTCACCATGATGATATATCCATTTAATTACTTGTCGGGCACGGAACGACTTTTCTCCCAGTTCATCGAACCAGGTCTCCATGTCGTTTAAATCCATGTCCAATAAATGAATCATTTTAGAAATTCTATTATCAAGACCTGTTACAGATTTCGTCAGATGAAAAGAAAACACTAATCTCCCGTGTAGCCGATTCCGGACTATCCGAGCCGTGAACTGCATTCATCATGACACTTTCTTCCTGAAAGTGGTCAGCATAAAGATTGCGAATCGTGCCTTCATCAGCATCAATTGGTTTAGTGGCGCCCATTAATTTTCGATAACGAGCGATTGCATCGTCGCCTTCCAATACTAATACCATTACCGGCGCGGATGTGATGAAGCCCAACAATGAAGGAAAAAAAGGGCGTTCTATATGCTCGATATAGAGTTCTTTAGCTTTTGCCTCTGATAGTTGCAACATCCTCGCTGCCACTATTGTTAAATCATTGTCTTCCATCAGCGCGGCAATCTTGCCCAAATAGTTTTTTGCTACCGCATCCGGTTTTATCATGGCGAAAGTTTGTTCCACTGCCATTTGCTATATCTCCTGGTTAAAAATTGACGCAATTATACTGATGTATAGCCAGATGATGAATGATTACAGCAAAATTATTGAAAAAATCAGTGATTTAAGGATTTCAAACTAATATTGATCGTATTATTCCCCGCGGTCATCAGTCACCTGTACGAAGCCATCTTCGATACGCGTTGGATATTTATAGGTTGGTTCGTAAGCTGGAGGTGATAGTGCACTGCCTGTTTTGATACAAAAGCGGGCGCCATGCCTTGGGCAGATAATTTCATTACCATTTATGATTAATTCTGGATCCACGCCGCAACCCAACATTGGCACTCCATCATGCGTACATATATCTTCTATCGCGTGAAACTCCCCATCAAGATTAAATACGGCAACCATGGCATTATCGATTTTGATGAGCCGAGTTTGCCCCGGTAAAAATTCTGAGACGGATGCAACATTAAACCAACCAGCCACTTCACCCTCCCAACGTGTTTAATTGAAAACTTATTATAAAATTAATACATGCCAGTTTCTAAGCGTGCTGCTTCCGACATCATCTCCTGACTCCAGGGCGGCTCAAATGTCAGGCTAACATTGACTTGTGTTACGTTTGGAACACCTAAGACTTTTTGTCTAACGTCTTCAGCCAGAAAATCACCCATACCACAACCAACGGCTGTTAACGTCATGACGATATCTACCTGATTACCATCGGCACCTAATGGGGTGATATAACACTCATATATCAGGCCGAGGTCAACAATGTTGATAGGAATTTCCGGGTCATAACAGGTTTTTAGCTGTTGCCAGATAAGTTCATCATCAACTTCTCCATCACCAACTATTTCTTTATTTTCAGTATTGGAGACTTCTTCGGCCTCAAAGCCTAATGCATCAGCATCTTTCGCATCTACCCGTGCCAGGTTGCCGTTAACATTTACGGTATAACTGCCACCTAATGCCTGAGTAATCAAGACCTGACTACCTTCAGGTATAGAAATTGGAGTACCCACTGGTATCAGGATTGCGTCACAATCTCGGTTGGTAACGATGGGATGGTTTTCCTGCATGATAATGCTCTAGCGTTACTCTGTAGTCACTGGTGAATCATCACCTTGAATCACTGAGTGTAAGGTATGCCAACACAACGACGCACACTTCACTCGGGCTGGATAATCTCGCACACCTGCCAAAGCAGCCAGTTTGCCTAATTCAGTAATATCCAGTTCCACATCTGATGTTATTAGGTGATGAAATTTATCGAACAGACTTTCTGCTTCAGTCAAATTTTTACCTTTCATAATATCTGTCATCAGTGAAGCCGAGGCGACAGAGATAGCGCAACCTGTTCCATCAAAACGAATATCTTCTATATGGTTATCCTTGGTTTTTATATACAGGGTTAATCGGTCACCACATAGCGGGTTGTAACCATCTAACGTTTTAGTTGGATTTTCCAGTTTGCCAAAATTTCTGGGGTTACGATTGTGATCGACTATGACTTCCTGATAGAGATCCTGAATATCAAACATCAACCAAACACCTCATAGCATTTATCAATGCTTGCAAATAATGCATCTACCTCGGAGAAGGTATTATAAAATGCAAACGACGCTCTGGCAGTGGCCGGTATTCTGAATCTTTCCATAATTGGCATAGCACAATGATGGCCTGCACGAATGGCAATTCCTTCGTTATCTACAATTGTTCCAATGTCATGTGGATGAATACCATCGAGGGTGAATGATAAAATACTTGTTTTATCCTTAGCAGTGCCGACAAGGTTCATTCCTTCAGTTTTTTCAGCTAATTCATTAGCGTAATTTATTAGTTCATGCTCATGTCGAATAGCACTATCAAAATCAATTGATTCAATATAATCAATTGCTGCACCTAAACCAATTGCGCCGGCTATATGTGGTGTGCCTGCTTCAAATTTATATGGCAGATCGTTATAGAGTGTTTTACTCATGCTGACCATTTTGATCATATCGCCACCACCTTGGTAGGGTGGTAATGTTTCAAGTAGCGATTGCTTGCCATACAGCACACCAATTCCTGTAGGGCCAAACAACTTGTGTCCAGACAAGACATAAAAATCACAATCTAGCTCCGTGACGTTTACACGGGTATGAGGTACAGCTTGTGCACCATCTATCAATACCTTGGCGCCAACAGCATGTGCTCTCTCGATGATTAATTCTATTGGATTAATCGTGCCTAATGCATTAGAGATATGGACCAATGCAACTAATTTTGTTTTTTCTGTAATTAGTTCATCCAGTAATTCAAGTTGCAACTCTCCTGCATCATTGATCGGGATATATTTCAAAGTAGCATTAGTTTGTTCGGCTAACATTTGCCACGGAACAATGTTGGAATGATGTTCCATTTCAGTGATGAGTATTTCATCACCAGCTGCTATCTCATTTTTTCCGAAAGTTTGTGCAACAAGGTTGATACCTTCTGTCGCACCACGAACAAAAATAATTTCTTTTGTAGATTCGGCATGTATAAATTTACGAATCTTTTTACGACTTGATTCATAAGCATCAGTAGCAACCTGACTTAAATAATGAACACCACGATGTATATTGGAATTATATTCGTGATAATAATCATCAAGGGCTTCGATTACTGAAAGTGGTTTTTGAGAAGTCGCTGCATTATCCAGATATACCAAAGGTTTATCTTTTACCATTTGATTTAATACCGGGAATTCCGCTCTGACTTTATCTACATCAAATGATGCCAGTTCGTCGGTCATCGTATTTGGATTATTCATTTGTAAACTCCCGAATCAGATCAGCATCAGGTAATTGACCAACAACAAGATATTCCAGACGGTTTCTTATCGCCGTCAGTCCTATTTTACTAATGACTTCTTCAGCAAAGGCGAAGGTCAGTAAACTGCGTGCTGTTTCTTCATCGATAGCACGTGAACGCAAATAAAATAACATATCCTTATCAAGTTGACCGATTGTGGCGCCATGACTGCATTTAACATCATCAGCGTATATTTCAAGTTCTGGCTTTGTATCAATTTCAGCATCATCTGAAAGTAACAAGTTTGCATTATTTTGATGCGCCTCAATCTTTTGTGCATCTTTATGAACAATTACCTTGCCGTTAAATACAGCTCGACTTCGATCACTTAATACACCACGATAGTTCTCGGTGCTGTAAGTATGAGGTTTAAGGTGATCTACACGAGTATGATTATCAACATGTTGTCTATTGCCAGGCATATAAAGTCCATTCATCACAATAGTTGCGCCGTTATCATCTAATTGACTATGAATATCACTACGAGCTAAAGCTGCTCCTAAAGCGATAGAATGTGTTTCAAGATAGCTATCCTTTTTTTGAGTTACTCTAAAATTACCAACATGATAAGCATGCATACTCTCCTGTTGTAATTTGTAATGTTCAAGCCTTGCATTTTGATGTAGTTCCACATCTGTTACCACGTTAGTGAAATACTGTGCATCATCAAGTCCTATAAAACTTTCTATTAAGGTTAATTCACTATTGTCTTCCATCATTACGATATTTCTGAGATGCGCAGCAAAAGACTGATCCTGTTGTTTAGCAATAAATAACAAATTAACCGGTTGTTCCAGTTTTACATTTTGCGGAATATAGATTAATACGCCATGCTGAATAAAAGCCGTGTTAAGTGCTGTGAACGCACCATTAGCCGACTCCGATTTTTGCAGCGTTGCTTCAAGTAATTCGCGATGCTCGGAAAATGCAGTGGCTAGATCACATATGACAACTTCTTTTGGCAACTTGTCCAAATTCGATAAATCTGTTGAGTAGACGCCATTTAAAAATACCAATTCAATACAATTTAACTCATTGAACCGAATTTGATTTAATTCTTCAGTTGATAGATTAGCATTGCCAATTTGACTAGCGCTAAATGATTGTCTGGCAATTTGCTTAACATCGGTATACTTCCAGTCTTCCTGACGGGTAGTTGGATATCCGTTTTGCTTAAAGGCATCAATAGCCGAACGTCGATGTTTACCAAACCAATCAGTCTTGTCAGATTTTGAGAGTGATTCAAAATCACTCAATACATAGTCGATTGCTTCTCTACTCATGCCGCTGCAGCCTCTTCCTTGACCCAATCGTAGCCTTTCTCTTCCAGTTCAAGTGCTAGTTCCGGACCACCAGTCTTAATGATCTTGCCATCACTCAATACGTGTACTACATCCGGTTTAATGTAATCCAGTAATCTTTGATAATGTGTAACCAGAACAAAAGCACGATCCGCATTGCGCAAATGATTCACACCTTGCGCAACGATTTTTAGTGCATCTATATCCAGTCCGGAATCTGTTTCATCAAGAATCCCAAGCTTTGGTTCCAGCACAGCCATTTGAAATATTTCATTGCGTTTTTTTTCACCGCCAGAGAAGCCTTCATTCACCGAGCGATTCAGCAAATCTTCTTTCATCTTCACCAGTTTGATTTTTTCTTTGACTAACGCTAGAAATTCCACTGCGTCTAATTGTGATTCTCCACGATGTTTACGAATCGCATTGACAGCTGCTTTAAGGAGGTAGACATTATTTACACCTGGAATTTCTACTGGATATTGAAAAGCGAGGAACACGCCCGCCCAAGCCCGCTCTTCCGGGCCAAGTTCCAGCAGTGACTCATTATTAAAGATGACATCACCTTTTGTGACAGTATAGCCATCACGACCTGCAAGCACATTGGCCAGCGTACTTTTACCAGAACCATTCGGTCCCATAATGGCATGAACTTCGCCGGCATTGACCTGCAGGTTTATGCCTTTCAATATCTGTTTTTCTTCTACACTTGCGTGTAAATCACTTATCTCTAACATGGTGTTTACCTATAATTTTTATATTTTTTACAAATTTTTAACCGACCGCGCCCTCCAGAGTAATGCCTAGTAATTTTTGTGCCTCTACTGCAAACTCCATCGGTAACTCTTTAAATACTTCTTTACAAAAACCATTGACGATCATATTCACTGCATCTTCTTCCTCGATACCGCGTTGCATACAATAAAACAATTGGTCTTCACCAATCTTGGAAGTCGTTGCTTCGTGTTCAACAGTGGCTGTTGAGTTTTTCGCTTCTATATATGGAAAGGTATGCGCACCACATTGATCGCCCATTAATAATGAGTCACATTGTGTAAAGTTTCTGGCGTTGTCAGCACTTTTGCTTATCTTTACCAGTCCTCGATACGCATTCTGTGCATGCTTCGCAGAAATACCTTTGGAAATAATTGTACTTCGCGTGTTCTTGCCAATATGTATCATCTTGGTACCGGTATCTGCTTGCTGATAATTATTGGTTACAGCAACAGAATAAAATTCACCAACGGAATTATTTCCTTTCAATAAACAGCTTGGATATTTCCAGGTAATTGCTGATCCGGTTTCAACCTGCGTCCATGAAATCTTGGAGTTATCACCACGACAATCGCCACGTTTAGTAACAAAGTTATAAATTCCGCCTTTGCCGTTTTCATCGCCGGGATACCAGTTTTGCACTGTTGAATATTTGATTTCTGCATCTTCCAATGCAACTAATTCGACGACTGCAGCATGCAACTGATTTTCATCACGCATTGGCGCAGTACAACCTTCGAGATAACTTACATGGCTGGCTTCATCCGCAACAATTAATGTACGTTCAAATTGTCCCGTGTTAGATGCATTAATACGGAAATAGGTAGAGAGTTCCATCGGACAGCGAACCCCCTTGGGTATATAAACAAAAGAACCGTCAGTAAATACTGCTGAATTCAATGCTGCAAAGAAGTTATCTCCGACGGGTACGACAGATCCGAGATATTGCTTAACTAGTTCCGGGTAATCCTTGACAGCTTCAGAAAATGAGCAAAATATAACTCCTGCATCTTTCAATTTCCCTTTAAAGGTTGTTGCAACCGAGACACTGTCAAACACAGCATCAACTGCAACACCAGCAAGCATTTTTTGCTCTTGCAATGGAATACCCAACTTTTCATAGGTCTCTAGTAATTTTGGATCGACTTCATCAAGACTCTTCGGTCCATCATCCTTTGATTTGGGCGCTGAGTAATAGGAAATTGCTTGATAGTCTATCGGCTCAATATTCAAATGTTGCCAATTAGGCTCGGACATATTTAGCCAACGTCGATATGCTTTTAATCGCCAATCGAGTAACCACTGTGGTTCCTGTTTCTTTTGCGATATAAAAGTGATGACTTCCTCGTTTAAGCCGGGCGGCACCGTATCGGCATCAATCTCCGTGGTGAAGCCATGTTCATAATCTTTACGAACCAGTGCTTCTACATTATCTGTTTTAGCTGACATATCTGTTTCTCATTATTGTGTTTGTTTAAAGCTGACGCTTTCGCCACAACCGCAACTGTCTTCAACGTTAGGATTCTGGAATTTAAAACCGGAATTCAGTCCCTCGCGACAGAAATCTAGTGTGGTGCCATTAAAGTAATCAAGACTCTTTTTATCGATAATGACTTTTATACCTTTGCTTTCGATCGTTTCATCTTTATCGGTAATATCAGTTGCCGTATCAATTATGTATTGATAACCGGAACAACCAGTGGGTTTGACCCCAAGCCGCAGGCCGACACCATTTTGGTTTTTTGCTAACACATTTTTAATATGTTCAGCGGCGCTATCCGTCAGGTTAATTGTCGAATTAATCATATTTATTCATCAAATCAGGAAACTTTTAATTCCAGCATAATGGCATCTTGCCTTTCAGAGACCTGCTTAACATTGTTACGTTTGAGCAGGTCTGCCAGAGTAATGCCATTGAGAAAACTCGAAATATGTAGATTTAATTCCATCCATAAATCATGAGTTAGGCAGCGCACATCATTCTGACAATTCTGTTTGCCATGGCAGCGCGTGATATCTATCGGTTCATCCACTGAAAAAACAATTCTGGCGACAGATATATCTTCAGGTTTCAAGGCGAGGCGATAACCCCCACCAGGACCGCGAGAACTTGCCAACAAGCCGGATCGCTTTAATTTACTAAATAACTGTTCGAGATAGGTCAGAGAAATATTTTGTCTACGAGCAATGTCACCCAGACTGACTGAGCCTTTGTCATCGTGCAGCGCTAAGTCCAACATCGCAGTGACCGCGTAGCGGCCTTTTGTGGTCATTTTCATTATCAGTTTCTCTAAAATTTATCCCGAAATTGGCTTGAAGATTCACATAACCCAGTATTTTAGTCAAGTAAATAGTTGACTAATTTACTTGGGAATAGTTCTCATTTAAAATGATATATAAATCAATTATTTATAAATATCTCGTTAAGAAGAATTTGGTGAAATTTGGCTAAAATTAGACTGGTAGCGATTGCCTGAGAGCATGAAAAATCAATTAGAGGTGAGCTTGTAAAATCCCTCTATCAATTAATTGAGTTTGGACAGATACACATCTTTCTCTGATAAAATCTCTAAGTAGTCGGATGGTTGGTGTGATGGATTGTTTGCTGGGACAAACAAGCCATAGTTCTATTTTTCTGGTTTTGAACTCAGGCATGACACTCAGAACTTTACCCGATAACAATTCTGTAGACATGTCGAGGCTCGATTTGATTGCCAGGCCTTTACCTGCCGCACACCAGCGCCGAACCAGATCACCATCATTTGAAACACGGTTGCCTTTCATTTTTATCCTGAATTCGGTTTCTTCTTGAGTGAATGTCCATGTGTCATGAATGATGTCATGAAGTTGGTAGAAGAGACCATTATGTATTTTGAGTTCTTGTGGATGAATCGGTGTTCCGTACTTATCGAGATATGCCTGTGATGCACAGAGAACAGTAGGCACATCACAGATTTTGAACCCATAAAGATTAGCATTAGCAGGCGAACCATAACGTAAGGCAATATCGACAGCATCCCGATAAAAATCAATCACACTATCGCTAATATTTGTTCTTAAACGCAGCTTTGGATAGTTACCCATAAACTCATCCAGCCATGGGATTATTAAATTTCGGCCTAAATCCGACGAAACTGATAGTCTTAATTCTCCTTCTATTACATCAAGATCATCGATAATGTTCTGTTTGGCTTGCGCCAGCGTTTGCAAAGCGAGCTGACATTGAGGGATATATCGTTCACCTGCGCTTGAAAGCCGCAATTGCCTTGTTGTACGAATAAATAATTCGGTACCCAACGATTTTTCTACCCGTTTCAACGCGGCGCTAGCGGTGGCAGTTCGCATATCAAGATTTATGGCTGCTGCGGTAATACTTCTGAACTCAGCGACCTTAACGACGATTTGTAAATCTGCTAAAAGCATATTATCAAAAAATAATTGAAAATATTTCAATAATTATGCTGTTTATATTAGATAAATCAACGCCTATTATTTCATTTCTTTTAATTTACATAGAGTCGAATTATGAAAGCAGTGGGTTATATTGGATCCTTAGCGATAACAGAGGCAAATTCTTTAATCGATATAGAATTACCTCTTCCAGAAGCAAAAGGAAGTGATTTATTAGTTAAGGTTAAAGCGATTGCGGTTAACCCGGTTGATTACAAAATACGTCAAAACGTATCTGCGGCTGAAAACGAATATAAAATCCTTGGGTGGGATGCAGTGGGTGAAGTGGTTGCGGTTGGAGAATCAGTCAGTCAATTTAAAAATGGCGATATTGTTTATTACGCAGGTGATTTAAATCGTCCGGGTAGCAATGCTGAATACCAACTAGTTGATGAACGTCTCGTTGGTATCAAACCAAAATCAATATCAGATGCTGAGGCTGCTGCATTACCATTAACTTCAATTACAGCCTGGGAAATATTGTTTGAGCATTTAGACATCGAACAGCAATCTCCAGATAAGAAAGTAAAGTCGAACGAAAACATTTTAGTGATTGGTGCTGCAGGTGGTGTCGGTTCTATTCTTCTGCAAATAGCCAAAGCAATCACGGGAGCCACTGTTATTGCAACAGCATCCCGAGAAAGTTCTCAAGACTGGGTGAAAAAATTAGGTGCGGATTACGTAATCAATCATACCCAACCGCTTAAATCACAGCTTGATGATTTGAAAATTGGCCCTGTAACACATATTGCGAGTCTGAATAGCACCGATTCATATTTTAATTCATACATTGATATGCTCGCACCCTTTGGCAAGATTGCCATGATAGACGATCCTGACAATCTTGAAGTATCCAAATTAAAGTTAAAAAGCTTATCCCTGCATTGGGAATTTATGTTTGCACGATCAATGTTTAATGCTGCGGATATGAATGAACAAAGCCTTTTACTAAATCGAATCTCAGACTTAATTGATCAAGGTTATATTCAAACAACTATTGGTAAGAACCTTGGGGTCATTAATGCAGATAATCTTAAAACAGCTCATGCAGAACTAGAGTCTGGTCAATCGATTGGTAAGATCGTTTTAGAAAATTTTTAAATAAACTAACTTTATATATTAGTTGTTACTATCAAATTAACAGTAAGAAATAATTTGAAATAA
>JBCCHP010000009.1:0-19976 GCA_039028675.1 Pseudomonadota bacterium
AAATACCTGAAGAGCTAACACTAAAAATATTGTACTAATATCGCTTCGAGATAGACAGTTCGCTCCCTAGCTTTATAAGCTCATCGCCAGCCATTGCAATCACTCTGCTTGCTCCAGTCTTACTACTTAAGCTAGAAATTAAAAAAGCCGACTCAAAGTCGGCTTTAATATTTTTAAATTAAGATCAGTTATTAACAGCAGCAACGTTCTTTACAACATTCGCATGTATTATTTTTACAGCATTCTTGATCTTTACATTTACATTCACATTTTTTATCAGTCATAACGATCTCCTCTACTCTGTATATTCAATTTCGTCAGCGAGCGCACGTAGCTGTTTGGCTACCTCTGCCCGGTTGAGTTTGTAGGTCTTTTCACGACCCTTTTTTTCGAATGAAACAATGCCTTCTTCCGCCAGTACTTTCAGATGACGAGATACGACAGAGGCATCAACACTGCAGCAGTCACATAAGCACATCGCGTTTTGCGGTTCATGGCATCGACACAGTTCATATACCAGCGACAATCGGTTGTATTCGCCGAGTGCCTTTAGAAAGTCTGCGATGTCCTGAGTATCAGCCATTTCCATAGATGCATATTTGCACACATTAACAAATATTGCAATTGAAAAACCCTCATCACCGAATAAATCGGGATGATGTCTTGATTTAATCGGGTGCTATATTTCGATTTGGCTGATAGGTTAATTATCAGTTGATGAAATAGTGGCGATGTTCGCGATTAGCCATGCAGAGGCAGCACATAGCTGTAGCCAATCGCCATTGGAGTGGATGCCCGTGACCATAATACTGGCTATCCAGCATAGGCTGGCTGTTGTTTGTCCTAACCAGCCTATACTTTGTTTCTTAAAAATTCTGGCTAGTTTGTTTGGTAGCTCGACATGGAGCAGCACTTCTTTATTATTTTCTTTTAACATAAACATTCCTGACCACAGCAAGATAGATCATCCAGATACATGCCCCAATTTCGATATTCTTCCAGTTCTTCTGCTGGGAGATCGAGTGAGGTAGCAATGGATTTTGCTACTACAGCAAATCGTTGCCGGTACTTATAAATAAAACAAAAAATATGATTGTCATGGCGAACGCCTGGACCGCACAAATACAAACCCGGTGTCAGGGTTGATTCATCTTGTTCATTGAGCAGAGGATATCCGTCTTCGCGATTCTCAAAGAAGTCAGCAATCAGTTTATGACCTCTTTCAAATCCACTCGCTAAGATCGGTGCGACTAGAGTATGAATATTATCTCCATTTGTCGTCCTAACCTCATACACCTCGTCCAGACGTGTCACTGATGCAATGGACGTTTCATGAATAAGCGACACTTGTTGTTTAAACTGATTCTCGCGCATGCGTTCCAGTGAATAGGTTGAAAGTCCTAAACTCGGATCAGAGCTTCCCACCTGCCAGGGACAGCCTTGATCTAATAGCGTGACTCTCTTTCCCTGATAAGCCAGATGATAAGCCGCATCAAAACCACTTTCGCCGCCACCAATGATAATGAAATCATCTCCTTTGAGATTTTTGTAACTATCAATGGTGGCGGTGTGTTTACAATGTTCACTACCGGCAAAGCCATTTAGTTTCGGATTCTGAAATTCACCCGCCGCCCAGATAACGTGTTTGGCTGTTATTACTTTATTGTCGATATCGATTTCAAATTTGCCCCCATTCTTTTTGATGTGTAATACCTTCGTTTCTTCCTGGAGGGGCAGTTCAAAATAATCCGTCACTGTTTGTAGGTAGGCCGCATATTTAATGCCCGTTGGATGTTCGGAATCCAAAAGAAAAGCGGGTGAGGTGCCGATTGCCACTGAATTTAAATCGAGCATACCGATTGAATTTGTAGGAAATGAGGGTGTAATAAATTGGGTTTCTTCTGGCCACAATTCAAACGAAGCCCCCACAAAAAAACGTTCAAGAATCGTGAAGTTACTAATCCCCGCACTCTGTAGCGCCACGCCGACACCGATACCCGCCGCGCCACCACCGATTACCACTACATCATACATATTTCTCGATATACCCTATTGTTTATTCAAGCATTTCCTGTTTCATCTCCGGAACTGGAATGGCCGCAAATGACTCTTTCATGGATACGAATTATTCAAAAATTGACTATTTTCAGATTGCTTTATGCAACCGAGTTGCAAAAGTAAATGAATCACTTGATAAATGCAACTCAGTTGCATAAATTATCGGTATGGAAATGCGTAGAACAAAAACAGTGAACTCAGTGCTTCTGGAGTTTCAAAAAGAACATGGCGCTATTGCAGTCACTGATTTGGTAGACAGGTTTAGAAACAAAGCGAACAAAACCACGATATACAGAATATTAGAACGCTTGTGTGATGAAGAGGTGTTGCACTCGTTTATTGGACCTGATGGTTTGAAATGGTATGCAGAGTGCCATTGCCCAACGCATAAAAAGTATAAAGGCTTCCATCCTCATATTGATTGTGATGAATGTGGAAAAATAAGATGTATTGATTTTGAAATTCCCACTCCTAAAAAATTAAAAATTCAAATCGATATGTCTGAGGTAATGTTAAAAGGTACTTGCGAAGATTGTCATTGATTCTGATCATTAAGCACTCGCGTTAAGTTTTTTATTGTTGTCCAACTCCTGATTAGTTTTCTTATTCATTATTTGTTTTATAATAATAAGTGGTAATACATAACTATTAGGAAAAATTATGAAATGTTATAACATTCACTCCCACCCAGAGCATGAGCATGGGTCTGATTGTGGACATACATCTATTCGTCATAACGATCATATCGATTATGTTCATGATGGGCATCTTCATCACCCTCATGAGGACCATTGCGATGAACATGTGATAGAAGCAAGTGAAATTAATCCCAGCCATTGCTCACCTTTAGACAATTGTAGTGAGCATATGCACGGTCCTGAGTGTGGTCATGAGGCTGTACCGCATGAAGATCATACAGACTATATTGTTAGTGGTAGACTGCATCATGTACATGAAGGTCACTGTGACGATCATGGACCAATTGAAGTATTAGCAAGCTAAATAGTTTTATAAGAATACTTTAAATATATTCATTATAAAGAAAGGCGCAATGCGCCGTTTTTTTATTTTCGTTATGTGCTTTTCCACTTTAGAAATTTTTTGTTATTGCTGATTGAGTTATAAGCGGAGAAAAATCCTGTTACTAGACACGTTGGAGATTGAGTGTCTATACTTAATTTAATCAAGTGTTATTGAGACAAGTCGGTTTTCTTTTATTGGTTAAATGAAGCTGTTAATCGTTTGTCCATTTGTGCGTCTTCTAAAATGTGGTTCGATGTAAAGTTGTAATATGTCAAAGCTAGAGAATATTCATGGATTACTGATTGACCTGGATGGCGTTCTTTATGTCGGGGAGACACCAGTGTCTGGTGCGCAGGATGTATTAAACAGACTTGCTTCTGATCAAATCCCGAGACGTTACCTGACAAACACCACAACACGAACTGCATCCGCTGTTGTGCAAAAGCTTCAGCGCCTCGGCTTTGATGTAAACGAGGGTGAGATCTTCAGTCCAATCACAGCAACGATCAGTTTTTTAAAAACGAAAGGTAAACCAAGTATTAATCCGGTGGTTCGCGATAGTGTTCTCCCGGCGTTTAGTGATTTTCCAAGAGACGATGAACGTCCCGATTTTGTAGTGATTGGTGATATTGGCGCAGCGTGGAGCTATCCACTCGTCAATACAATATTTTCGCAACTCCACGAAGGCGCAGAACTCATCGCCATGCATAAAAACAAGTTCTTCCAGGGAGAAGAAGGGCTTGTGGTGGATATTGGCGCATTCGTTGCCGGACTTGAGTATGTAAGCGGTAAAGAAGCAACGATCATCGGCAAACCTAGCAAAGACTTTTTTAAACTTGCATTGGATGCGCTTGAACTACCTGCGTCAGCAGTTGCGATGATTGGAGACGATATCGAAACTGATATTGGTGGTGGAAAAAATGCAGGTATAAAAGGAGTGCTGGTAAAAACAGGCAAATACCGAAACGGATGTGAAAAGGACGCGCCTTCTGCACCAGATTGCATAATAGAATCGTTCAGCGACCTTTTTAATCATGTAGATATCCCCAAGGAATAGGACGAATATTATTTTTTTAAGAATAAAAGCTAGATAATCAAAAATTCGTTGGTGTTATTTAGCGTTTTGGTAATAAACGTGGTGATGTGTTGGCTGACCCTGGCGAGCCAACCAATCGCGCATATGATTTTGGTAAACGCTTATTTGATATTCGTACAACAGATTATCGAATTGACACTTCAAGATCCGGTTCAGTTTGGAATAATTCTATTGCTTCTTAATAGATTAATAAAAAGAAATGCGTTTTTAGAATTAGAAAAAAATGAATTTAATAGAGCAGAATCTTTAAACAAGATGACTCAGTAATATATTGGTATAGAAGTTATGTCGTTTTAAATTCTTTTACTGCTAGTTTAAATTCATCCAATCTAGCGTTATCTGAACGATAACGCACATCAATATAAAGTCGAATGACATTACCTGCGCGGTCATACAAACTACTTCTATGTTTTTTTATCCGCTTCAGAAAATCTTCAGGTCCTTCATGCGCAGGTTTAACAATTCCAATTTTGGCAAGTTTCTTACAAAAACGTTCGTATACACGTTTAACAGGATCACTTGTTTTTGGTCGTTGCGATAAGACATAAATGGTAATAATAATAAAAGTAATGAACAGGGTAGAAAATAAGATCAGTGTAAGATCTTTCCAGTCGAGTAAGCCAAGCCCTAGTAATTGCATCAATAGTTGCTGTCGCTCCTCACCATAACCGAGTACCCATTGTGCCCATTGATAATTCACCATATCAATTGAATTACTGATGCGTTGCCACGCTTCACTTAATATTGAACTGTTTTTAATGCCGGCTGGTATCGTCGATATTGATTCAGGTAAGGCTTGTTCTATGCCTTGATCAATACGGGTCGGTGACACGACTTTTGTCGGATCAATCCTGATCCAGCCTTCATCTTCCAGCCAGACTTCCGTCCAGGCATGTGCATGATGTTGTCTTACGACCAAATAATTACCTAGAGTATTAACTTCGCCTCCTTGATAGCCGGCGACAATACGAGCCGGAATACCGGCTGAACGCATGAGTACGGTAAAGGCAGCCGCATAATGTTCACAAAAGCCCTGTTTAGAGTTAAATAAAAAATCATCAACAGAATCACCACGACTTAATGGTGGCTGCAAGGTATAGATAAAACCCTGTGTCTTAAACCAATCCAATGTTGCTTCAATAATTTGTTTTGGTTCTATGTGTTGATCGCGTATTTGATTGGCTAACTCACGCGTTTCGACATGAAATTGTTCTGGTAATGCTAAAGCGCGTAGCAGATTATCATTAGAAGGTTCGCGTAATTCATAATCACGATACGCAACCAAATCATAAGACTGTCGGATTTGAAGTTTTTCTCTGGCACGCAACTGCATATCAAAAGTGCGATAACTTTTGTCTGGTATGGTTGAATTCATTTCTAATGCAAAGATCCATTTTTTATTGGTCGGTTCTTGCATCAAATTATAATAGGTAGGTTCGCCGCTAAAACGTAAGCCAGGTGTAATATCCTGTTGATAACGTGAGCCACGAGTCCAGATTCGTCCATTGGTTTGCCATAACACGGGGCCGCGCCAGTAAAGTGAAGTGGGGTTGGGAATATCACCTTCAAACTTAACGCGGAAAGCAATTTCACTAGAGCGAACCAGTCGACTGATCGAGCCGGGTTCAATCGTGTCATCTATGCCAGTGACTGAACTCAATGCATCTTCGGGCAAACCCCATAACGGCCCATCAATTCTTGGAAACAGCACAAACAGTATGAGTAATATAGGTAAAGACTGTAGAAGCATCATGGAGGATGTTCTCAGTTTTTTCATCAGAATTAATTCACCATCTTTATCATTGTAATGAATCAAGCTTGATGTCATTACAATAACGACAACAAACATATAGATCGCAGTTGGTATCGTCTGTTCATAAAAGAAATTGGTAATGACAAGGAAGTAACCCAGATAGGCACTAATATAAAAATCCCGTTCTCTTCTACTTTCGAAAATCTTTAACGCAGATAACATGACCAATAAGGTGATACCGACATCACGACCGGCAAAGGTGCCGTAAACAATATAGATACCGATTACACCACCGACCATTACGAGTAGCCGAATAATATTAATAAAGGTTTGTTGGTTGTACCACACACCAGGTTGCTTCCAGGGTAAATAGATACGTAAACCAATTAATATAAGATGAATAATCGGGATCCAGAACGGTAGACGTTCCCAATGTGGTAAACCCGCGAGCACAATCCCTGTTGATAACCAGATGATGCTTTGTAGTGAGATATCAGCGCGGTTCATCACTTATACCAAAACGCGCTAACTGTTCCAGACAACGATGCCGATGTTTTTCACCAATAGCAGGTTGTATTTCTACATTTGGTATTCGCAGTCCGTATTCATGGCCTGTCTCTTCGGCGATCACAATCCATAAACACAATTGTGATAAGCGCGCTTCAACATTATTAATACCTGCGACCTGATTCCAGTCAAACATTAATACCTTGCTGCCTTTGCCGCTAAATTGTTTTACCAGTAAACCCTGTTCTCTTGCATAAGCCTTCCAGGCAATTGACTTAATCGCATCACCCGGTCGATATTTTCTAAATCCGGCAAAATCATCGGTGCCTGTTGTTTGTCCCAGTTCAGCATCCTCTTGAGTGATCTCTTGTTTAGGTAACCGTTTATCTCCTGCTGGACGTGGATACACCAGGCAGGCTTCATCGTGTTCGACATAAGACCAGGCGCGAAAGATACCTAATGGAAATTCGGTTTCAATAATTAAGCGTCCTGTCTTTATTAACCCACGTGTTGTAGTTACGCTTGGGTAATGAATAATGACAGTCTTACCTGATTGAATATTTGCTGTTTGAATTTGTGGTTCGGTCTTATTTTTTTTATTTGCCTTTTGCCGGATTCGTAACGCCAGTCGCTCCTGCCCCATTTGGTTATCAAAACGCAATGGAAACTGTGCGGTTTGGCCGACAAATACTGCTTCAGGTATGGCTGTGGTAATGATCATCCCGGCAAGATTACGGTAGGTATAAAGCATGCAAACGAAACCTAACCCTGCAAGTAAGAAACAAAGCATATATGCCATGCTATTGTTGTAATTGATCGCGCCTAACAACATCACTACTAACATGAGGCCATAAACTGCGCCTTGAATCGTCGGGAATATATAAACGCGTTGACGCGTAATCAAGTTTGCGTTTACTTGATGCGCAATACCTTGTCTGCGTTCAAGTACAACAGAAACAGTCATGTTTAGGGAATCGCGACGTGTTTAATGATATCTTGTGCTGGCGTAATGGTTTGATCACCACCAGCATCATGTGCAAATTGTAATCGATGGCCGATGACACTTGGTAACGTTGCCTGTATATCTTCTGGTAAGACATGTTCATGTTTATGTAGCATTGCCCATGCTTTCGCCGCATTCAATCCTGCTAAACCAGCACGGGGTGATAAGCCATATCGATAACGACCGGATTCCCGACTGTATTCAAGTATATCTTGTAAGTAGTCAAGTAATGCGTCGGCAACATGTATTGATTCAACGTGTTGTTGTAGTGCCAGTAATTCTGTCGGTGATAGGACCGAAGGTAATGATGCAATTAATTCTTTGCGATTTTTACCTTTTAATAACTCACGCTCGGCCTTTAAGTCGGGAAAACCCAGATCAATTCGCATCAGGAATCGATCCAGTTGCGACTCAGGTAAGGGAAAGGTACCAACTTGATCGACCGGGTTTTGTGTCGCAATTACAAAGAAAGGCGCGGGCAAGTCTCGTGTTTCACCTTCTATCGTTACTTGAAATTCTGCCATCGCTTCAAGTAATGCACTTTGCGTACGTGGTGTTGCGCGATTGATCTCATCTGCAAGAATAACGTTCGAAAATACAGGACCGGGATGAAATTCAAACTGTGCGTTATCGCGGTTATATACCGATACGCCGAGAATATCTGCGGGTAAGAGATCGCTGGTAAATTGAATACGCTGATAACTCAAGCCCATGACTTTTGCCAATGTATGTGCAAGAGTTGTTTTACCCACGCCGGGTGTGTCTTCTATCAGCAGATGTCCTCTAGCGAGTAAGCATGCGATAGCGAGGCGAATCGCGTTTTCCTTGCCGAGAATAATTTGGTTAGCAGTATCAATGACCGTACCGAGCTTATTGATGGGGAGAGAAGTAGTGATGGTTTCCTGCATATTCATATCAAACTATTCTCCAGCGATCGTCATATTTTCCAGCAACACCGATCCGGTCAACACATTACCACGTGGATCGACGTCATTACCTACGGCAACAATTTGCTGATAGATATCCTTCAGGTTGCCGGCTACTGTTATTTCTTCGACGGGATAGGCAACCTCGCCATTTTCAATCCAGAAGCCAGATGCCCCGCGCGAATAATCGCCGGTGACCTGATTCACACCAAAACCAATCATGTCGGTAATTAATAAACCAGTATTCATTTGCTTAATTAATGCCTGTAAATCATGTTCACCTGTTTCAATAACCATATTATGAACGCCACCAGCATTACCTGTTGTTTGCATATTTAATCGTCGCGCCGAGTATCCGCTTAAAACATAATCCTGCAAGATGCCATCTTTCACTATCATGCGCTCACGAGTAGCGACTCCATCATCATCGAACGGCGCACTTCCCAATGCTTTTTTCATATGTGGGTGTTCGCTGATATTGATATTGTTAGCAAATACTTTTTCATCTTTTTTATCCAACAGAAAACTGGCACGTCGATAGAGGCTGCTACCGGATATCGCTGTAATAAATGCAGAAAATAAACTTGATGCTACCGGCGCTTCAAAAATAACAGGTGCCTGGCGGGTCGAGAGTTTACGCGAACCTAATCGACCCAATGTACGTTTTGCTGCCTGCTGACTAATTGCTTTTATATCTTCCAATTCCCGGTAATCTCTCGCTTTGCTATACCAACCATCACGCTGCATACCATTTGCGTCTTTGGCGATCATGGTGCAATCAATGGTATGTACAGACCAATCCCAACCATCAA
Organism: Pseudomonadota bacterium; assembly: GCA_039028675.1. Classification (GTDB taxonomy): domain Bacteria; phylum Pseudomonadota; class Gammaproteobacteria; order Eutrophobiales; family Eutrophobiaceae; genus JANQNX01. Next base: position 9,179 of record JBCCHP010000009.1, read on the forward strand.
TAAAACCATGACTGTTTCCATAGAGCGTGGCACCACTATAGGTGCTGACGACGCAGCCATCGGAATTGGAAATTCGCTTATCTTGTTCAAACGCCAGATGTTCACACTCGATCGCCTTTTCGATAGCTTCTTCCGGTGATATCGACCAGGGATGGCAAAGATCGAGGTTTGGTACTTCGTTGGCAATTTCATCTTTATTGACCAGTCCAGCACAAGGATCCTGACTGGCATAACGCGCAATATTCATCGCCGCTTCAACCGTTTGTTTCAGTGCATCCTGACTAAAATCAGAAGTGCTGGCATTGCCTTTTTGACCATTCAGATAAAGGGTCATACTGAGTCCCTTGTCACGCTCAAACTCCAGTTTATCTATTTCGCCCTTGCGCACATTAGCGCTCAGACCTACTCCCGTACCAATATCGGCTTCGGCCTCGGTTGCGCCATGTTGCTTGGCCTGACTAAGTACAAAACTGATCAAATCGATCAATTCATCCCGGTTATGACTGAGTGTTGTATTACTGATTGCTTCCATGTGTTTTTCTTTTGTCGTTGTAATAGCTAAATTCTAACATTCAGGGTGTGTCTGAATACTGTTTAATTTAATAGTCAGATACATTTGCGTACAATCTGTTCCATGGATGTTTCTCATGTGCTCGATTCCCTCAATACAGAACAACGCGAGGCAGTAGCGGCCCCGGCCGGAAATCTACTGGTATTAGCGGGTGCTGGCAGCGGAAAAACCCGGGTATTAGTGCATCGAATTGCCTGGTACATCGAAACAGATCAGGCGTCTGCATACAGTATATTAGCGGTGACGTTTACCAATAAGGCAGCGGCTGAGATGCGCGCCCGGATTGAAAACCTGTTGGGACAATCGTTGCGGGGTATGTGGGTTGGTACATTTCATGGTTTGGCGCATCGTTTCCTGCGTGCTCACTGGCAAGAGGCCAATTTACCGGAAACGTTTCAAATTCTGGATAGTGAAGATCAATATCGTTCGGTAAGGCGAACGATTCGAGCACTGCAATTGGATGAATCTCAATTTCCACCGCGCGAGTCACAATGGTTTATTAATGCCAGAAAGGATGAAGGCTTACGTCCAGACAAGATTGACGATCATGGCGATTTAACTACTGCACAAATGGTGAGAATCTATAAGGCCTATCAGGATAATTGCGAACGTTCCGGACTGGTAGATTTTGCTGAATTGTTACTGCGCACGTTTGAGTTGTTTCGTGACCACGGTGCGGTGCGCGAACACTATCAGCATCGCTTTAAACATGTACTGGTCGATGAGTTTCAGGATACCAATTCATTGCAATATAACTGGTTACGCTTATTAGTTGGAAAGCGTAATACCCTGTTTGCTGTTGGCGATGATGATCAATCGATTTACAGCTGGCGTGGGGCGCGTGTAGAAAACATGCAAGCTTTTGAACAGGATTTTCCAAGTGTGCAATTACTCAAGTTGCAACAAAACTATCGTTCGACGGCAACCATTCTAAAAGCGGCGAATAAACTTATTGCGAATAATAATGCGCGACTTGGAAAAGATCTGTGGACCGAAGGTGAAGACGGTGACCGCATCGGTATTTACATGGCCTATAACGAAACTGATGAAGCACGTTATGTTGTCGATCATATCAAGCAAGCACCTAATCAGGGTAAGGCCTATAGTGATTATGCTATTTTATATCGTGTCAGTGCGCAGTCTCGCGTGTTGGAAGAGGCACTCATGCAGGCCCGGATTCCCTATCGCGTTTATGGTGGATTGCGTTTTTATGAACGCGCTGAAATTAAAGATGCGCTGGCCTATGTCAGATTAGCCAGATTTCAAGATGATGACGCGTCCTTTGAACGCATTGTGAATACACCCACTAGAGGCATTGGCAATCGTACGTTAGATGAATTACGAAATGTAGCCAGACGTGATCAGTGTTCTTTATGGCGTGCCGCCATGCATGTTATCGAACATAAATTATTAAGTGCTCGTGCGTTGAATGCGCTTGAGTACTTTATAAAATTGATCCAATCCATGCAGCAACAAGATACACCTATACATGAACATGTTGACATTGTGATCCAGCATAGCGGTTTGATTGATCACTTTAAAAAGGAGAAAGGTGAGAAAGGACAGGCAAGAATTGAAAACATGGAGGAACTGGTTTCTGCTGCTAGAGAATTTGAGATTGGTGACGATGAAGAATTGGCAGAAATGGATGCACTATCTGCTTTTCTTGCTCATGCGGCATTGGAATCAGGTGAAATGCAGGCCAGTGAGTCCAGCGACTGCGTACATTTGATGACATTGCACTCGGCCAAGGGTCTTGAGTTCCCGGATGTGTTTCTGGTTGGCATGGAGGAAGGCTTATTTCCGCATCAACGCAGTAGCGAAGATTTGATCCAATTAGAAGAAGAACGCAGGCTTTGCTATGTCGGTATTACCCGAGCTAAACAACGTTTAATCATGACGCATACACAGCATCGTCGTTTACATGGTTCGGATTATTACCCGCAACCGTCGCGCTTTATCGATGAAATCCCGTCAGAGTTAATGAATGATATTCGATTGGGTGGCAGTGTGACTGAATCACTCTTTAGCAAAAATGATTCTGAATCAAAATCTGATAGTGAGTTGTCGTTAGGACAACGTGTTTCACATGCAAAGTTTGGTGAAGGTGTGGTATTAAATCTTGAAGGAAGTGGTGGGCATATGCGCATTCAGGTTAACTTTGAACAGGCGGGATGTAAGTGGTTAGTTGCAGCCTATGCTAACTTGAGTCCGGCGTAAAATGCCTTTTTCCTGTGATTACATTCTACCCTTCGCCCCCAAAATAAATCGCACTTCGGCCTCGAAAAAACGATGTCATTTCTTAAACAATAACACCAAAGGTTAAATTAATGAGTAAAACTATTTTAGTCTTTCTTGTCTCGATCAACATGCTGCTTTTGGGTTGTGATGGTAAGCCTTTAATCGACGTAGGTGCCCCGGGTGTTGTAGAAGCCGGATCAAATAAGATTCATCGTTGGAAAATGGTCACGACATGGCCAGCCAATTTCCCCATCTTTCAGGAAGGCGCAGTGAAGTTTGCAGAAGATGTAAAAGTCATGAGCAATGGCAGACTTGAGGTGCAGGTTTATGCGGGCGGTGAGCTGGTTCCCGCGTTACAGGTATTCGATGCTGTCTCTCAAGGAATTGTCGAGATGGGTCATGGTTCACCTTACTACTGGGCGGGGGTAGTGCCGGCGGCTCAATTTTTTTCGACGGTTCCCTTTGGTATGACTGCAAAGGGTATGAATGCCTGGTTATATAATGGTGGAGGACTTGAGTTATGGCATGAACTTTACGAGCCTTTCAATTTGATCGCTTTCCCCATGGGCAATACTGGCTTACAAATGGGGGGTTGGTTCAATAAAAAAATTGAATCGATAGAAGATATAAAAGGTTTGCGCATGCGAATACCTGGTTTGGGTGGCAAGGTATTTAAAAATGCGGGTGGAAATCCGGTATTAATGGCGGGCGGCGAAATTTATACCGCATTGGAACGAGGAACCATTGATGCTACAGAATGGGTTGCTCCTTTTCATGATATGCGATTAGGTTTGAATCGGGCAGCAGAATTTTATTACTACCCAGGTTGGCATGAACCTGGAACGTCATTTGAATTGATGATTAATCTTTCTAAATGGAACGAACTGGAAACAGATTTACAAAAAATGGTTGAGATTACTGCGGCAGCAACCAGTGAGTGGATCTATGCGCAAATGGAATACCATAATCAACTTGCCTTGCGAGAACTAAGACAAAAAAAGAATGTAAGTATTTTACCATTTCCGCAAGATGTGCTGAGTGAATTACAGTTAGTTACGAAACAGACGCTCGATGAGGAAGCAGAAAATAATGCTGATTTTAAGCGCGTTTATCAGGCTTATAATGAATTCAGAGGCAGCTATCAAAAATGGAATGAACTCGCAGATCAGCCGTATTCAGATAGTTTAAAAAACTATTATAAGAATACGGCTAATTTGAATGACGAGTGAGTCAGCTAATAATGTTAAATACTATTCAACCTGACTCAGATATTTATCTAGTCGATCATTATTCATCATAAATGTGCCAGACATCGTCGATGCACCTGTTTTAATAGCATCAAGATTGGCTGGCTCGCCAGCAACAATCACCCCTACCATTGCCATTGCTGCGTGGGGTAAACATTGATAGACATAAACGCCTTCCTTATCGATCGTAGCGGTTACCTTCTGGTTCATTTCACCTTTCCAGGGTGTTGCACCATCGGGTATTAGTCCGGCAATTGATTCAGAGTTATGAAACTGATCAGTAGGCACAAATTCAACCGTATCACCTACCGCTACGTTTAAGACTGCTGGTTCGAATAACATCGTGCCATCGGCACCTTCGTTTTTCATTTCAACGGTATGCACTGTGCCAGCACCACTCGCCATTTCGGCAGCAGGTTCCACAGCAGCAATTTCTTCTGTAGCCGGTGCAGGAGCAGATTCAACAACAGCAGAAGTATCCGCTGCCTTAACCAGATAACTATCCAAACGATCTCCATTCATCATAAATGTGCCAGCTAATTTCGATGCATCAGTCTTAACCGAATCAATATTGACGGGATTGCCGGCAACGATGACACCTACCATCGCCATGGCGGCATGAGGGGTACATTGATAGACATAAACACCCTCTTTATCAACGGTGACTGAAACCTCTTTGCTCATTTCACTAATCCATGGCGTGGCGCCATCGGGTATTAGTCCGGCAATTGATTCAGAGTTATGAAATTGATCGGTAGGCACAAATTTTACGGTATCTCCGACTGCGACATTAATAACGGCGGGCTCAAAAACCATCGTGCCATCGGCACCTTCGTTTTTCATTTCAACAACATGGACAATGCCTGTGCCAGCAACGGATTCATTAGTAACGGTATCGGTAGTGGCAACTTCAGCACTTTCTGCTGCCGAATCCATCATTTGTTGATCACTATCAGTGACCACATTACCGTATGGCTTGGTTATCTCTCCCACCTTGTCAGCGCGCATTTTTACCTGCGCTTCATCATCATCGACGACAATTTTGGCAAGAATAAAAAACAACAACATGGTGACTGCGATACCGCCGACAATCAGTGAGAAATTTCTAAAAAATATCTGATCTTGTTCCTGACTCATAACTTTTCCCGGACTTTAGTGGATTTGTATTAATTTTTGAGTTCAGTATAACCAGAGACCTGTTTTGATGGAATACTTGTTGGCATTTACTGGCATGTTCAATTTATGACTTGCTAAAACCTGAAGACTGAGTATTGTCAAATCAATAAAATATTGATTTGGTAAATGATAGATAAAGCATGCAGGGCTATAGTTTTATTATTCATGGCACCTGGTTTTCTTTTTGCAGCGAGTATAATAAATAATAGGACCTTTATAGAAATGTGCAATGCTTCTAAAGATAAGAATTTACTATCGTTAGAATGTATTGTTAATATAACATGCATATACGAATCTTATATCGCATTTAATGATTGGGATTTAATTGCAGATACACTAATCATCGCTAAAGAACCAGAGTCCCTAATGATGGCAAAGACTGCTGCAGCAAGGTTAATACAAACAGATCATTATAAAGATAATGCTGCTAACCAAATGGTTTTTAATGCCTTAGCTGATGCCTGCCCTTGTGAATAATCATAAAAAATGGAGCAACCTCTCAATCATATAATTATCGGTCATGGTTATCTTGGGCCAGCTTTGGCCGTACGTTTTCATGATCAACCCTGTTGGCTGATTAATCGAAGTGGAGAATTCGGCGACAAGTCAACTCAGCATCAAACGCTTGCATTGGATATAAATCAACCGTCTCAATGGCAATTGCTCGATTCCTTGAAAGAAGAAGATAGCCTTATTGTTTATTTTATGGTGCCACCAAGCAAGATTGATCCTGATCAGTTTCCTTCCTTTGTGAATAAGCTTGATCAATTCAATATCAAACGTCGTATTCTTGTGTCGTCGACAGTTGTCTATGGACAGCAAGAAAGAATTGTTGATGCAGATAGCAACATCATACTCGACAGCGAAAGAGCTAAACGGCAATATCAATTTGAACAAGATTGGATGAGTAATAAAGATCACGCGATGATTGTACGTATGGCTGGACTTTATGGTCCGGGACGTATTATAGGTAAGCGATTAATTGAGACTGGCAATAATTTATCTGGGAATCCTAATGCCTGGTTGAATTTGATACATATTGATGATGCTGCTGCTTTATTAGAGTGTATTGCATATCTTGATCAGGTAAACAATATTGAATTAGGAAGTAATGGCGTACCACTGAAACGGATTGATTATTACGAAATTGTTGCGAGGCTACTGCATAAGAATTTACCTGAGTTTGTTGATATTACTGATGATATCGGTCGTTGTTGTAAGATTGATTTAACAATGGGTCGAACTGGTTGGGCGCCAAAGCATACAGATATTAAAGCATCGCTCAAAGAGATAATGTAGAAACAAAAACATGAAGAAACCAAGAGTTATTGTCTTTCAACATTTAGCCATCGAACATCCGGGTATATTCCGTGACTATTTTAATGCTGATGGGATTGAATGGGACATTGTCGAACTTGATCAAGGCGATTCAATACCCGATTTATCTTTATATGATGCACTTTGGGTAATGGGCGGACCGATGGATGTATGGCAAGAAGAGGAATATCCCTGGCTAATAGACGAAAAACTTGCGATTCAACATGCGATCAATGAATTACAACTTCCCTATGTCGGAATTTGTTTGGGCCATCAATTATTAGCGGCTGCACTAGGCGCTGAGGTAGGACCAGCAGATCATGCTGAGGTGGGTGTTATGCCTATCTCTCTAACTGATGCAGGCAAATCTCATCCTATCTTTATGGGTTTATCAGAACATATGCATTGTTTGCAATGGCATTCTGCCGAAGTAAAAACAGTACCGAAAGGATTTGATGTATTGGCCGAATCAGAACATTGTGCTATTCAGGCATTAGCAAAAGGTAATCAGGTTATTACCATGCAGTACCATCAGGAAATATTACCAGTAACGGTAAATGAGTGGAGTGAAATCAGTGAATATCGAGAGTCTTTAGAAAAAGCATTTGGTGCTGACGCAATTGAAAGTTTAAATCGAGTGGTTGATGAACATATCAATAACTTTAATGAGACTGCCGCGACAATTTATAAAAACTGGAAATTGATGACTTATTCCTAACAATTTTCTGTTAAATTATTTCTCTGCCCGGTCTTTTATTTTTTTACTTATTATTTTTTCTTTCTTGCGCGATGCTTGGGTTAACGACTTTTTATATTCCGTCATTTTTTCAGTGAGTGTTTGATTGCCGCTGGCAAGAATTTGCACAGCTAATAATCCGGCATTCTTACCTCCTCCAATAGCAACCGTAGCAACAGGCACGCCACCAGGCATTTGTACAATTGATAATAAGGAATCCAATCCTTGTAGCGCCTCTGATTTTACCGGTACACCAATGACCGGTAATGAGGTATGGCTGGCAATCATGCCTGGTAGATGTGCAGCGCCACCGGCAGCAGCAATGATGACTCTTAAGCCTTTTTTAACTGCATTTTTTCCATATCGAGCCATATCATCTGGCGTGCGGTGTGCAGAGACGACGTGTACTTCACAGGGTATAGAGAATTCTTCACATACCTTTACCGCAGGTTCCAGTGTTGACCAATCCGAGTCACTGCCCATGATAATTCCAACCAACGGTGTTTTATTCGTCTTCATTTTTCTGCTCCAAAGCGTATTAATCCGGCAGCTAGTCCTGCTGTTGCTTCTGCTGCTTCTATGCTATCTCCAATTGCAGTGACGTGTCCCATTTTTCTACCGATACGAGTAGCAGTTTTACCATATATATGTAAATGCGCCCCTTTAACGGCCATGGCTTGATCAATACCTGTCGGATAGCCAGAACCGTCCTCCTCGCCCAATAAATTAATCATCACAGCAGCTGGCGCTATCATTTCAGATGAACCAAGGGGTAAATCGAGGATTGCGCGCACATGATTTTCGAATTGTGAACATTCGCAGGCTTCTATCGTGTAATGACCGGAGTTGTGTACACGCGGTGCCATTTCATTTAATACGATTTCATCTGACTGAGTCAGGAACATTTCTACGCCAATACTTCCCACTCCGTCGATGGTTTCAACTGCCAATGTAGCCATTTCAATGGCAGCTTGACTCAGCGTTTCACTGATTCTGGCAGGAGCCCTGACCACATGACAAATATGATCTTTTTGAACAGATTCAACGACTGGATAGTGGATCATTTCACCGCCTATCGCGCGCGTGACCATAACGGCTAATTCCATCTTGAACGGACAAAAAGCCTCGACATACAACTCACGGTGACTACCATCAAGTTTATTCCAGGCTTCATCGACATCAACTTCAGACTCTAAAGTAGCGTTGCCTTTTCCATCATAACCATTACGTCTTGCCTTTAAGACTATTGGCCAGTCCAGTTCGTTGCCGGCCTCGATAATTTCCTGTTTAGATGAGACTCCAATAAATGGTGCTACAGCAATTCCTGCAGCAGATAATGTCTGCTTTTGAATTAACTTATCCTGTACCAGCGCGATGGTATTTGCTGATGGGTAAAGCGAGTGACCGGCCTCTTCTAGTTTCTTCAAGGCATTGGCGTCGACAAATTCATTTTCCAATGCGACGACATCGACTTTTCCGGCAAGTTTAATTAACGATTCCGGCGTATCCCAATTACCCATGATGGTTTCTGCAGCAAGAGATTGCGAAGGATACTCCTCGCTTTTTTCAAGTATGACAATTTCGTTCCCCATTGCAATTGCGGGTAACGCTGTCATCTTGGCAAGCTGCCCACCACCAACAATGCCGATGCGTTGACCGCTAGCGATGCTGCGTTTCAATTTGGCAGTCATAATATTAGGTCTATCAAAAAAGCGGGATAATCTAGCATATTTCTACTATTTTCGTGCAGGTTTGATCGATAAGTATTTCCAGAACAACTTGTCTGGTCGGTCGTCATTTGTAATTTGCTGCATTAAGCTATAAAAAAAGAGTAAAGATTATTTTATTTATGACTGACACCACTATTATCCTCTTTAGACATGATCTTCGACTACAGGATCATGCCGCGCTTGCCGCTGCAATTACTTCCAAACAGAGAATATTGCCGCTGTATATCTTTGATGAAGACAAAAAACAATGGCCTATGGGTAGTGCTAGTCGATGGTGGCTGCACCATAGTCTGACAAGGTTAAATGAATCATTAAATCAATACGGGGGTAAATTATACTTGCGGCGCGGTGATACTTTAGCGCAATTGGAAACAATCATATCTGATGTTAATGCAAATAAATTGTACTTTAGTCGAGGCTATGAACCCAGGTCACGGCAAATTGAAGAAGCCATCTATCAACGCTGGCATGAACAGATTGAAGTGAAACGCTATGGGGGATATTTATTATTTGAACCTGAACAGGTAGCGACAGGACAAGGACTGCCCTATAAAGTGTTCACACCATTTTGGAAGACCTGTTTGAAGTTGGCTGAGCCTGTAATATCTAAAAAAACGACTTTTAAACAAACTCATTTTTATCAGCCACGCATACATTGTGAAAAACTGGAGGGATGGGAATTACTTCCAACTAATCCTGATTGGGCACAAGGTCTGCGTGATAATTGGCAACCGGGTGAGGCAGGAGCTAAGACGGCATTAAAGCAATTCCTTAAACAGGGTCTGGTTAATTACGATGAAGATCGCGACCGCCCCGATATCGAAGGCACATCACAGTTGTCTCCGCATTTACATTTCGGCGAGATTGCACCAGTCAGGATCTGGCATGAAGTGAAGCAATTAAGTAGTGCGGATAACGTTTTGCAAAAACAGGCCTTAAGTTATTTGAGGGAATTAGCCTGGCGTGATTTTTCAAATCATTTACTTTTTCATTGGCCGGATTTACCCGATGATTCATTTAAGAAAGAGTACAATCTATTTCCCTGGGCCGAGGATAAAAAGGCACTTATTGCCTGGCAAACCGGTCATACCGGATTTCCTATAGTTGATGCTGGTATGCGGCAATTATGGCATACGGGCTGGATGCATAATCGTGTACGAATGATAGTTGGTTCATTACTGGTAAAACATTTATTAATCCACTGGCGTCACGGTGAAGACTGGTTTTGGGATACCTTGGTCGATGCTGACATGGCAAACAATGCAGCAAGTTGGCAATGGGTAGCCGGATCTGGTGCAGACGCAGCACCGTACTTCAGAGTGTTTAATCCGATTCTGCAAGGGAAAAAATTTGATCCGGCAGGCGACTATGTACGCAAATGGGTCCCGGAATTAGCCAAACTTCCCAGTAAATATATTCATGAGCCCTGGGAAGCGAGTTCCGAGGTATGTCGAGAAGCAGAATTCTCTCAGGGAAAGAGTTATCCGATGCCAATCATTGAACACAAAGCTGGTCGAGAACGCGCACTAGCAGCGTTTAAATCATTTAACGACAAGCGTTAATTGGTTATTCAAGTGCATCCAAAATGGTGCAAATCAACCAAAAAGGCTGAGAAAGAAGGTCCATAATGGGTAGTTTTAAACAAAAAAAAGACTTAAAGTATTGAAATATATCTATATTTTATTTTATAGCAATATTTGGCACAAACTATGCTCAATAATAGTTAAATATTAATTATTAACAGGAGTTGTTTTCAGCAATGGGGTTTTGGGGTTTTGGG
>JBCCHP010000010.1:0-19596 GCA_039028675.1 Pseudomonadota bacterium
GAAGAACCAAAGCGTATTATCAAAGAGCAATTATGTAATGCCGAATGGGCGCTTAAGCTTCAACGCGATGCAGTTGTAAATGTGTTGTTTCAATAGCACCCGCAGTATTCGATTTACAACGTGATCAACATCATCACGACGAGTACTCAAATATGCATCAGCCATTTCATCAAACACATTTACAACTGCATCGCGTTGAAGCTTAAGCGCCCATTCGGCATTACATAATTGCTCTTTGATAATACGCTTTGGTTCTTCTGTTAAAGCAACATCCTCGAGCATCAATAGATGGGTATCAATAAAAGCAGTAATGTCTACCGATGTAGAAGTTGGTATATGATTTCGAATTGCGCGTAACTGTTGGCGGGCATCACCTATTGCATCATTAAGTCGCTGAATTTCCTCATCGATTTTAGTTTTGCGGATCGTATATTCCCTAATATCTATTTGATCTGTTTGCAAAAGATGTACATGCCCGATCGCAATTCCTCTCGAGACACTAACACCTTGCAACAATATGGTCATTCATCTTCACCAAATCGATTATTTATCAAATCCTCCAGTGCATGCATCGCTTCAGCTTCATCTGCACCAGAAACGGTAATATCTATCTGTTTTCCCTTGCCAGCTGCTAACATCATAATACCCATTATGCTTTTACCACTTACTTCACGATTATTGGCAATGACTGTTATGTCTGATTCAAATGCAGATGCAGTTTGCACAAATTTTGCTGCAGCTCTGGCATGTAACCCAAGTTTATTAATAATAGTAACTGTTTTTGTCTGCATATCGATTACGTTTCTTTTTTTATTCCATCTACACCACCACTATAAGCTTTTTCACTTATTTCTTGCAGATTGAGATCTGGATAATTTAGCACTCTGATTAACATAGATAAGTTTAAACCTGTTACAACTGAAATATTTAGCTCATCTTTAAACTCTAAAATAATATTGGTTGGCGTTGCCCCAATTAAATCTGTTAATACCAATACACCATCGCCAGCATCGAGTTCCCTTATTAAAATTGAAACAGTATCTTTAAGTTTATCTATATCGCTATCATGACTGGTTGACATGATTTTTACCGGTAACGCACATTCCTTAAGCATAAATCTGGCTGTACCAAATAGACTGGCACCAATACCATCATGTGTAATAATCAAAATACCAACACTCATTTTAAATATCGCGATGCCTTACTAATACCTGTTTATTATTTTTCAAAAAATATTCTGCAAGTTTTTCTGTCATATAAACTGATCTATGTTGTCCTCCAGTACAACCTAATGCAATGCTTAAATAACTTCGATTATCTTTTTCAAACTGTGGTATCCAGTGGTCAAAAAAACGCGTCAGATCTTCAAACATTGTTTTTACACTTGTCTGTTGTGAAAGATAGTTAACTACCTGTTTATCTATTCCGGAATAATTACGCAAATCCTTTTCCCAATATGGATTAGGCAATGCACGCATATCAAATATAAAGTCGGAATCAGCGGGCAAGCCATGTTTAAAACCAAAAGACATAACCTGTATTGATAAGGTATGCACATCCTCTCTGGCAATTCTCGCTCTAACCAGCTCTCGCAATTCATGCAATACCATACGACTGGTATCGATCCTGAAATCAGCAGACTCCGAGAAGGCACTCATAATGTCACGTTCCTGATTTATAGCATCAACCAATGCCTGCTTATCAGAACTTAATGGATGCTTACGTCTTGTTTCGCTATATCGTTTGGTCAACACTTCATTGCTGGCATCAAGGTAAATAAGCTCAATAATTATTTCCTCGTTTTTATAACCTGCAATAGTCTCGGGTAGACCCGTCAGCTCATCAAGACTATTTCTGGCATCAATGCCAATGGCTATCTTTTGCGGATGCTTGCTATTCGGATTGATTAATTGTCCTATAAAGGTATTCAAGAGACTGATAGGTAAGTTATCTATCGTATAGAATGAGAGATCTTCCAAAGCATGTAATGCAACTGTCTTACCGGCACCAGATAATCCAGTAACAATGATTAAGCGTCTTTTATTATTCGTGCCATTAGTCATTGGAATCAATCAACTTTTGTTGCCTGATAGCAAATGCATCAGCAGCATTATAACCAGCTTCTCGTAAAATATGATTTCTTGCTGCACATTCCATCATAATGGCCAGGTTACGACCTGGCGCAACTGGCAATGTTATTTCAGGGATATCCAGTTCAAGTACAGAGCGAGTACTATAGCTACCTTCTAGTCTATCTAACGCCAGTAACTGATCATTATCCATAGGCTGCAAGTTAACTATCAACCTCAGGTACTTATTTCTTTTAATCGCGCTATCTCCAAATAATTCCCTGACATTAATAATCCCCAATCCTCTTACTTCCAGAAAGTCTTGCAAGGCTTCCGGGCAAGTACCATTAATTATATCTGGCGCAACACGCGATAATTGTGGTGCATCATCAGCAATAAGGCGATGACCTCGTGATATTAATTCAAGTGCTAATTCGCTTTTACCAATACCACTAGGACCTGTAATCAAGACGCCAATCGCCATGACTTCCATATATACGCCATGCATGGTCAATACATCAGCAAAAACATTTGTAAAGAAGTAGTGCAGTACGTCTGATAGTCTGTCGCTATTCATTGGAGAGGCAAACAGAGGAATGCTATGCTCATTACTTTTTCGCTTTAGCAAGGTTGGAGCGTCGAGTCCATCAGCGACAATAACGCAGGCAGGCTTACTTTTAAATAACTGTATCACTGCATCCTGCATAGAAATATTTCTTAATTCTTCAAGATATTTTACTTCCACTTCACCAATAATCTGGATTTGATGCGGATGTATTAAATTTAAATGGCCAACAAGCGATAGGCTTTTTGGTTCACGTTTTTTTGTACGGCTTTTTTTACCTGAGCTGGCAGTCGCCTTCTTCTTTCTCCGATTGCGCTTTTGATAAACAGGTTCTTCTTCGCGAATGATTACATGCTTTGAGCCTTGATGACCAGCTATCCATTCCAGTCCCAGTTTTTCCTGATGTATCTCATACAGGTCTTCAATACTTAACTGGTTGGTGATACCGACCATGATCTAACTCGATAATATTGAATACAACTTTTCAGAATCAGTTTCTTTACGTAACTGTTGCAAGATATTATGGTCGCTAAATTTTTCAGCTAGTTTTGAAAGTATCTGCAAATGTTCATCTGTGGATTCTTCCGGCACAATCAATGCGAATAATAAATCTACCGGTAATTTATCATTGGCATCATAATCAATCGCTTCTGGTAATTGTATAAACGCACCAATCGTTTTCTTACTTTGTGGTAAACGACCATGAGGGATAGCGATGCCATTACCCAGCCCGGTACTACCCAGTCTTTCTCTTGCTAATAAACAATCATAGACTTCCGTTTGTGATGTAGAGTTATCAGAATTAGCAATAATTTTTGCCAACGTATCTAATGCGTCTTTTTTGCTACGACATTCGACTTTCACCAACACACAATCCTGTGTCAGAATTTCAGATATTTGCATAACAGATTACTACTTAAGTTTATGTTTTAATGACTACTCAACTTCTGAGTCGCGATGTCGTCCTTCACTTCGATGATGATCAGTTAACTTTTCCTTGTGTTTGACTAACTGTCTATCCAGTTTATCAATTAAACCATCGATAGCAGCATACATGTCTTCCTGTTCGTCATCAGCAAACAAATTTCCACGATTGACATGTACTGTGGCTTCAGCTTTTTGTCTTTCCTTTTCGACAGTCAAAATGACATGAATATTAGTGATATGCTCAAAGTGTCTTTCCAGGCGGGCAAATTTATTATCGACATAGTCTTTTAACGATTCGGTAATATCGACATGATGGCCGGTTACACTGATTTGCATAGTTAACTCCTTTCAAAATTTTCGTTTTAATTATCAGGCCAGTCGTTTTCTCTCGTTTGAAGGCGGAATCGACATAGCTTCTCTATATTTAGCCACCGTACGTCGAGCAACATTGATTCCCTGTTCTTCAAGAATCGCGGCAATCTTGCTATCACTAAGTGGTTTGTTTGGTGTTTCGGCATGGATTAATTTTTTTATCAAAGCGCGTATCGCTGTTGATGATGCTGAGCCGCCATAGCTTGTACTGACATGACTGGAGAAGAAATACTTTAATTCAAAGATTCCTCGTGGTGTATGCATGTATTTTCGTGTTGTGACACGGGAAATCGTTGATTCATGCATACCAAGTTCTTCCGCTACATCGTGTAAGACCAACGGTTTCATCGCCTCTTCACCATGTTCCAGAAACGCACGTTGTCTTTCAACAATACAAGTTGCAACACGCAGCAAGGTTTCACTACGGCTACGTAAACTTTTAATAAACCAACGCGCTTCCTGTAAGTGGGATTTCAATGAAGTATTATCAGCACTATTATCCGCACGTTTGATTAAATTTGCATAACTATCATTGATCCTAAGATTTGGCATCGATTCAGTGTTCAACTCAACACGCCAAATACCCTTTACCTTTTTTACATAGACATCAGGAATAACATATTCAGTTCTCGTTTCAGAAACCTGACCACCAGGGCGAGGGTTCATTGATTGAATCAGATTTACTACTTCAGTAAGCGTCTCTCTATCCATTTTCATTTTACGCATAAGCTGATTAAAGTCATGCGCAGCAAGCATATCGAGGTAGTTGTCAACCAGATATCGAGCTTCTTTTATCCTGGGAATATCGGAAGGACATTGTCTTAACTGAATACTTAAACACTCTTTTATATCTCGTGCAGCAATACCAGCAGGTTCCATAGACTGAATCATATGTAAAACCGCTTCGATTTCTTCAAACCCAATTTCATCTGTTTCATTATCAGTATCCTGTACCGCGGTCAGGATCATTTCCAATGGATCAGTGAGATATCCATCATCATCAAGGGAGTCAATAATGGTCATTGCAATGACCTTATCAATATCAGAACTTGGGGTAAGATTTAACTGCCAGGACAAATGGTCACGCAGTGTTTTTTCACTGGTATCCTGATTTTCAAATCCATCATAGCTTGATGCATCAACTGCTGATTTACGATATGTAGATACACCGTCATACACATCTTCCCATGCGCTATCCACGGGTAAATCATCTGGAATGGTCTCTTGTTGCATGGACTCGCTATCTGAAGTAGCAGCAGATTGAGTATCCTCTTGTTTATCTGCAACAGTCTCAGCATTACCAGACTCTGTGTTACCCGACTCTTCCAATTCGAGCATCATATTTGATTCCAGCGCATCCTGAATTTCAGCCTGTAATTCGATACTGGATAATTGCAACAATCGAATAGCTTGTTGCAATTGGGGGGTCATCGTCAGGCTTTGCCCGAGTTTTAGCTGTAAGGAAGCTTTCATATCATCAAGTTTAACTTAATTTTCATTGATTTGAATCAAACGGCTAATTAAGTCTCTAAATTCTGAAATTATCACCTAAATAAACTTCCTTGACTTGTTCGTTTTTTAATATCTCATCCGCTGTGCCTGCAGCGAGTATCCTGCCTTCATTAACAATATAGGCGCGATGACAAGTGCCTAGTGTTTCCCGAACGTTATGATCGGTAATTAAAATTCCTATGCCCTGATCAGACAGCCTGTGAATGAGATGTTGAATATCATTAATAGAAATCGGATCAATACCAGCAAATGGCTCATCCAATAACAAAAATCTAGGCTCAGAAGCCAGCGCTCTGGCAATTTCAAGTCGTCGCCGTTCCCCGCCAGATAGGCTCATACCCAGATTATCCCGCAAATGACTGATATGAAATTCCTTCATTAATGACTCAAGCTTGATATTGGCTAAATCCGGATTATCCGGCATACGGGTTTCCAGGATCGCCATAATGTTTTCGGCTACGGTTAGTTTTTTAAATACTGATGCTTCCTGTGGCAAATAACCCAAACCCATTTGCGAACGTTTATCCATACTCAAACCACTGATATCACGATGGTCAATATGGATATTTCCTTTATCCGCAGCGACTAAACCAACTATCATATAAAAGCTTGTCGTTTTGCCAGCGCCATTTGGCCCAAGCAGGCCAACAACTTCACCACTACTTACAGAAAGACTCACATCCGTTACCACTTTTCTGGAACGGAATGATTTAGATAAATGATGGGCCGATAATGTGCTCATTAATAGTTTTATTATGCATGATATAAAGGCGGCTTACCTAATTATCAGTAAGAATCACAAGACCTGTTATTATTTATTCCGTTGGTGTTTTCTTTTTCTTGATAATAATTTTTACACGTTCACCCTGCTCTTTATTATTATCTTGCACGTCACTTTTTTGTTGTTTGGCAACGGTCCTGGCTTTTACCTGACTTTTTACAGTGTCGTACTCAATTCTGTCGCCACTGAATTTTAATCCTTCCTGTGTAACCAGCGCTTCATTGATCAAAATTACATAATCTTTCAGAGAATAATACTCCATACGTAATGCTTCAGCCTCATCATAGATCTGACTATCATCAGGCAGTTGTTTGTAGGTTGCCGGGCGTCCGTCCATCACCACCAGTTCCATATCACCATTGCCGTCAAAATGCACTGTCATGACATCACCTGTCATGCGAATACTGCCTTGCACAACAACAACATTACCACGATAAATTGAAATACCTTTTATGTCATCGAGTTCTGCAGAATCTGCTTCAATTTCTATATCCTGTTGTTTATCAGTGGACAGCGCGTTCAATGTCAACGGACAGAAAAACAAAAGCAATATCAGAATATATTTATGGTTCACGTTTAGGCTCAATCGTAGTTTGTACATTACTTAAAAACTCCATTCGTTGCTCTGCCATGTAAGCACGCATACCAATAGCATTTATCACTGTGCGATTCTTAATTACGGTAGCCGCATTATCTGTCTCGGCATAATCTTCATCGACGAGTACTCTGGCATCATCTGCTATCAGCTCAAAGTCCCTGTTACCTTGTGCATCATTTTGATAAAGATAAACATTACCTGTTAATAAGATAACTTCGTTATCTGACGTTACCCAGCCTTTATCAGCGCGTACATGCATTGGAGGTTCATCAAGTCTGAAAAACTTCATCCTTGGTTGTGTCAATTCTGTTGTATTGTCATCAGGATAATGCGCCATATACTCTGCTTCTAACAAATTTTTTGGTTTTCCTTCTTCGGTCATGGTGAGTGTAGAAAAATCATGCATGTAATAATCAGGAAAGTGCGCAAATTCCATCAAGTCTATCTTGTCTTCATCGGTTAATAATTTAAGCAGCCAAAAACTAATACCGACACCAATCAACAATAGTACTGCGAGTTTACGTCGATTGAGTAGCATGAGGTCGTTATTATTCGTCAGATAGATATTGATTTAGGCGTGACTCCAATACTCCGTATGCCTGCATAATATGTTCGCAAACTTCTCTTACCGCACCCTGCCCGCCATTGTTTTCGGTAATCCAATGTGCGTAGTCTCTAACTTTTTGATGACCATCATTAACGCTAACTGCCAGACCAACTTTGCTCATAGCCGGCAAATCAATAACATCATCTCCCATATATAATACCTGGTCAGTCGTTAAAGATAATTCTTCAATAAGACTTAACAATCTTGCACCTTTATCTCGTTCACCTTGATATACATATTTGATACCCAAGGCAGCCATTCGTTCAGCAACAATCGTAGACGTGCGCGCTGTAATAACAGCAACCTGACATTCTGTTTCAAGTAACATGACCAAACCATGACCGTCTCTTACATGAAAGCATTTGTATTCGTTTCCACTTTCACCAAGTATTAATTGACCATTGGTCAATACGCCATCTACATCAAATACAGCCAGTTTTATCTTCGCCGCTTTTGATAGATAGCTATCGTAATCAAGTGCATTCATACAACTCTTGCCCTCAATAAGTCATGCATATTAATTATTCCAGCAAGTTTATTATTAGTATCGACAACTAATAATGCATTAATACTATGTGACTCCATCAAGGCTAATGCGGTCGCTGCTAACTCATCCTGTTCAATGGTTTTTCCGTTTTTAGTCATCACATCTTTGACCCGGCACTGTTTTACATCAATATCAGAATCAAGCGCACGCCTGACATCACCATCAGTAAATATGCCTATGACCTCATCATCATTATTAACAATGGTAGTAACGCCGAGTTTTTTATCTGTCATTTCGATTAACGCATCATGTAGCAAAGCATCTTCTGCAACTTTAGGGATATCGCTTCCGGTATGCATGATATCCTTAACATGCAATAACAACCTTCGCCCCAAGCTGCCGCCTGGATGGGATAGAGCAAAATCATTTTCATCAAATCCTCTAGCATCCAGTAATGCTACTGCGATTGCGTCACCCATCACCAAGGTGGCTGTAGTACTTGATGTTGGAGCAAGTCCTAGCGGGCATGCCTCCTGTTCAACACTAATATCAATATTGACAGATGCAGTCTGTGCTAGTGTAGATTCCTTATTGCCAGTTAGCGAAATTAACGGGATATTTAATCGCTTGATTACGGGTAATAATGCGGTGATTTCATCTGTTTCACCTGAATTGGAAAGTAACATGACCACATCTTTAGCCGTGATCATACCGAGATCGCCATGACTGGCCTCTCCAGGATGGACAAAAAAAGCCGGAGTACCGGTACTGGCAAGCGTCGCCGCAATTTTATTGCCGATATGACCCGATTTGCCCATCCCGATCACAACGACTCTACCTTCACATTCCAGCATTAGCTGGCAGGCATGCGCGAAATTTTCATCGATGCGTGTTTTTAATATCGAAATAGCGCGATGCTCGGTCTCGACAACTGCCTGACCGAGAGAGATGAATTGTTGTTGATTATCCTGTTTCATTTTCAATGATTAAGAGACATTTTGAACATAAAGAAAATATTGGTATGTAATAAAACAAGCCAGTAATAATACGCCTTCTGCACGATAGAGTTTCTGTTTTTTGGTTGCAAACAGCATTATTGCCAGCAGTAGTGTGAGGCCGCACATGACCGGAATATCCCTGCTAAACACTTGTGATTCAATGTTGACAGGATAAATCAATGCCGGCAACGCTAATACTGCCAACATATTAAACATATTTGAGCCAATAATATTACCAATCGCAATATCGGCCTCTTTCTTTAGTAAGCTGACTATCGAAGCTGCCAACTCAGGCAGGCTTGTTCCAATGGCGACAATAGTCAGACCAATTACCAAATCAGAGACTCCGAATTCTCTAGCGATCTCTGTTGCGCCACTAACCAATAACTCAGCGCCAATCAATAATAAAGTCAAACCAATAAGAAGTTTAATGATCGATTTAAATGGCGTATCCGGATTTGCATATTCTGCATCAAATTCATCGGTGACTGCTTGATCTTCCTTTGTATTAAGTGCAATTCGGACAATCGCATACATCGCAAGGATAATGGCTGTTAACAAAATAGCCCCATCAATCCGACCAAGATGATTATCTAACAATAATACGATTGCTATCGCAATCGAGCACAGCATCAACATAAATTCTTTTTTTAAATGTCTTGCGCTGAACACAATTGGCACAACAATGATACTAACCCCTAAAACAAGTCCGACATTAGTAATATTCGATCCTATTGCATTACCTACCGCAATAGCCGTTTTTTCGTTCCAGGCGGCAACACTACCAACAATCATTTCGGGTGCAGAAGTCGCAAAGCCAACCACCGTCAAACCTATCATGAGCGAGGACATGCCCATTATTCTGGCGATACTGGCCGCACCGATCACAAATACATCGGCACCATAAACCAGTAAACCCAACCCAATAAGAATAAAGATGCATGACAACAACATTGCCAAGTTAACCCTTTCAACTAATAATATTTATATGAATAATGCCAGATTAATTCAGAGCTGAAAAATAAACCATTGATATTAGATAAATTATATTTTCCTTTTATATGACGGATCGCAAAAAATTATTGGCTGAATGGTTAACGCAGCATCTGCAATCTACTAATTATAAAATCAATATCGCGTCAGCAGATGCAAGTTTTAGATCGTATTATCGTGTTATTCATGATGATCAGTCGTTTATCGTGATGGATGCACCACCCGAACATGAAGATTGCAAGCCTTTTATTAATACAACTGCTTTATTACTAGCAAGCCATACAAATGTACCGGAAATAATTGCAAGTAATGAAGCTCAAGGCTTTCTTCTATTAACCGATTTGGGTGATAAGCATTACTTGTCAGCAATGAATGAAGCTAATGCAGATAGTTATTATCATGCAGCAATAGATAGTTTAATCAAATTTCAGTTACATAGTAGAAGCAATGCTCTTAAAAATTATGACAAAAATCTGTTAACGGATGAATTAAATCTATTCCATGAATGGCTATTGCTACGTTATCTTGAAATAGACTTATCAGAAAATGATCGAATAGAGTTAAATTTATTGCATGGCAGGTTAATTGAAAATGCAAGCAATCAACCTCAGGTATTTGTTCATCGAGATTATCACTCGAGAAATCTTATGGTAACTGATGAACGTATTCCAGGCATACTCGATCATCAAGACGCTGTTAACGGACCGATTACTTACGATCTGGTATCGCTATTGAAAGACAGCTATATCTATTGGCCAGAAAATAAACGATATGAATGGATTCAGTATTATCTTGACCAACTGCAACGACACAAATCGGAGATAAAAATCGAACTGCAGCAATTCATAGCCTGGTTTGACTTAATGGGTGTGCAGAGGGAATTAAAGGTTGCCGGAATTTTTGCGAGATTATTCTTGCGGGATAATAAGTCCTCATACTTAAAAGATATTCCATTAACGTTGAAATACATATGTGAACTCGAGGGTAAATACTCTGAATTGAACTGGCTCATCGACTTTATCAACAAAACAGTTTTACCAACGCTGGATAATAAATCATGAAGGCAATGATATTGGCCGCCGGACATGGAGAACGGATGCGCCCTTTAACTGATGAAATACCTAAACCACTACTTGAGGTACATGGTCGATCATTAATTGAACATCAAATAGAGGCTATCAAACAAGCAGGGGTGACTGAGTTTGTTATTAATGTTGCAAAAATGGGTAATCAAATTCGTGAGAAACTTGGAAATGGCAAGGAGCGCGGGATATCAATTATCTATTCTGATGAAGGCAACACACCGCTGGAAACAGCCGGAGGCATAATCAATGCGCTGGATAATTTTACCGAGCCATTTCTGGTGACGAACGCTGATATTTTTACCGACTTTCCTTATCAAGACTTAAGACAAAATATCGATGAGCAAGCGCATCTGATATTGGTTGATAATCCTGCACATCATCCTGAAGGTGATTTTGTATTGAATAATAATCAAGTCTCGAGAACCGCGGCAAATAAATTGACGTTCAGCGGAATAGCCATCTATCGACCTGAACTTTTTGCCGATTATCCCCCAGGCGTTAGACCCTTGGCACCAATACTATTTGACGCGGCAGATAAGGGTTTGGTAACGGGGCAACATTTTTCCGGCTATTGGAATGATGTTGGCACGCCGGAACGGCTGCACCGAATAAATCAAAAAAAATAAATCCATAAGTAATGGCTTAAATTCATGTTTGCCATTGAACATTAATCGATCTCGTTATCTAAACCCACATTAGTAAAGAAATGCAATTATGTTGCAGTGCAATATACGCTGTGTTACATTATCGACTTTATTACCTAAAGCTCCTATATATAGTGCTACTTTAACTTTCACCCACTATATATAGATTTTTCCTAAAATTATTATTACACTACGCGCCCATAACCAGCGTGAGTGTATTTACAGCTATATGATGATGACGATTAACTTACATACACACTGGCTCAGCCTTATCGGGTTACTTTTTTGTGGCTTGTTGTTGTCATCTGTATCTTTAGCTGAGTCCGGAAATGAGAATGCGATCTGCCAGCAGCCTGAAGCGGATAATGACGAACTGTCTCGATCGCTCTATCAATTAGAAACACTCGATGAATTTGATGCCATCATCAAGCGCGGATACCTGCGAGCTCTTTTAGTTCGCCATAACAATCATTGTCAAATTAATGTTACTGAAAGGCGGTTACTCGAGGAATTTTCTGCTAGCCAACAATTGTCTATCAAATGGCATTATGTCGATCAAGAATGGGATTTATTACCCGCATTATTGAGAAATGATGGCGATTTGATAGTCGGTCAACATAATGAATTTAGTCCATCATCAGATAGTAAGCTAACTTATAGCTCTACCTGGGCCAACGCATCTTTTCAAATTGTTCAGCGTGTTGGAAATGGCACGATTAACAAGTTTGAAGATTTAGCGGGTCGTCAGCTAGCTGCTTATAGAAATACACCTCAATGGAATACGCTGGAGATGTTAACCGAAACTATTCCTGGTTTTGTTCTACAGGAAATAAGTACTGAAACATCATATGAAGTCATTATGCAGCGAGTGCTTGCCAGTGAATATGATTTGGCTCTTGTTGATAGTCTGTTCTTGGATGATTATCTCCCTCAAAATAGAGAGTTGGTTGCCGGGTTTACGATAGAAAAACCACGTAGCATGGCATGGGGACTACAAGCTAAAGCAATTAAACTAAAAGAAATATTAAACCAATACCTGACACAACAGCATATTACACATCAGGTCTCAACAATCGCATTCGATGATTTTTCCGAAATAAAACGACGCGGCATTTTACGCGTTATTACGAGTACTAACCCACTCCATTATTATCTAAAAAATGGCAAATTGTATGGTTTTGAATATGAGCTCATTATGGAATTTGCTAAACAACATCGCTTACGTGTCGATGTAATCGTTGCTAAAACCCAGGCTGAGATGTTTAAACTTTTGCGCGAAGGCAAGGGTGATATTATAGCTGCCTCTTTGCCAAGTGATCTGCTTGAACAAGATGCACGTTTGGTTTTTTCATCGCCCTACAGTTATGCCAACCCGGTTCTTATTGGTCGCGATAACGACGAAGCAATTCTGGATGTGCGCGAACTTGATGGTCGTCGCGTTAGCCTCCCTGCAGATAGTCCATATTGGGATTTCATGTTAACGCTACAGGAGCAAGGTGCAGGTTTTGAATTAGTTAGAGCCGAGACAGGCATTAACATGGAAGGCACTTTATTAATGGTAGCACTTGGCATGTATGACCTCACTGTTATCGGTCATCATCAATACAAACCTGTTTTTTCAGAAAATATTGGCGTTACTTCAAAATTTAATCTTGCAGAACCTGTGGCACATCGCTGGGCAATGCGCTCCGACAATCCTTTGCTGTTACGCGCTATCAATCACTATGTTGAAAATACCTATAGAAGTGAATTTTACAACATTGTACATGCACAATATTTTGAACACGAACAGCTACCAGACGTAGATAACTATACTACTTCACGAGTAGCATCACTTTCTCCCTATGATAATAAGATTCAACAGTATGCATATCAGTATGGCTTCGATTGGCGCTTGATCACTGCTTTAATGTTTCAGGAAAGCCAATTTGATCCAAAAGCAGAATCAGAAGTAGGCGCAGAAGGATTAATGCAGCTTATTCCGACAACTGCAGAATTACTGGGCGTAGAAAACACTCAACATCCGGAGACGAGTATTAACGCAGGTATTCGATACCTCGATTTTTTACGCAGTAAATTTGATGAAAACCTGCTGCAAGAAGACCGGATGTGGTTTTCACTAGCCTCATACAATGCTGGCTATGGTCATGTTAAGCGCGCACGGAAATTGACCGAAGAAATGGGACTGGATAAAGATAAATGGTTTAATAACGTCGAACTTGCAATGCTAAATATGGCAAAACCATATATACAAAATGGAGAACAACGCCGCATTTGTCGTTGTGGCCAAACTGTTGTCTATGTGCGTGAAATTAGAACGCGTTATTATAATTACATACGCTTAACCGAAAGCTTGCAAATTGCTTCCGTTTACAACAACAGAAATTTCGCATTGAATAGTCAAACTGTTAATTAATTTTCTCTCTTATCAGTTTCATTATTAACATCGCGATATGCGATACCGATAACTGTTGCTACAAACATAATACATAAGCCTGTAACTAATATTGCTGACCATATATACGGGTTAATTTCATGGAATAAATTACTGTTCCCGCTGGTTTCTGCTCCGAGCCAGGCCAGTGCTCCAAAACAGCCGCCCAAAGATGCCAGTATCCCAAAAAGATAAATCCACTTGATGTACTTAACTACTTTGCCCTGTTGTTTAAATAAGAATATGCTTCCAAGCAATAGTAGTTTAATAATAATAAAACCAATGCTCATATTCTTTAGTTCGTTGTAGTTTATTGATTAAAAACTCGAGTCAGGTTGTTGCAAAAATTCAATTTCAGCTTCAGTTGATTGTCTCCCGAGTATCGCATTTCGATGTGGATAACGACCAAATTGATCAATTATCTTTTTATGCTTCATCTCAAATTTATAATTATTTTCTGGAGTATGATTCTTATATAAATATTCCGCCTGTATATGAATAATACTCGATTCACTATGCATATAAGGCATTAATAGAAACGCATTTTCTATGGGTGCTAATTGTTCGAGTATGCCATTAGTGACAGCCTCCTGCGCGAGTACTAAAGCAACCTTATCCTGTTCGAAAGCTTGTGCGCTATTACGATGAATATTTCTTGAAAATTGGTCGAGAAGGATAATTTCTGCCAACCTTCCTTGAGCAATATCACGCCACTGATAAAGTTCACCAGCTATGGCTTGATCAATTAACTGAGCGAAACGTTGACGTATAGATTCATCTAATTTTGGATCAACCCGCCACCATTGTTCCGATTTAATTTCCTGAAACCAAAACTGATTGATATCTTGCCACACGTTAAAAAATAATCATATTTGATAAAGAGTTGGATCATCCAATTCAGCAGAAATAAAGCCTTCTTTTCTAAAACGACACGAATCGCATATGCCACATGCATAACCCTCATCATCGGCCTGATAACAGGAAACGGTTAACGAATAATCCACATCGAGCTGAATACCAAGCTGAATAATTTCTGACTTGGTTAAATCGATAAGCGGAGTATGTATCGTTAACGTTGCACCTTCAACACCGACCTTTGTAGCCAGATTTGCCATCGTTTCATAGGCATTAATATATTCAGGCCGGCAATCAGGATAACCTGAATAATCAACGGCATTCACACCAATAAAAATATGATTAGCATGTAATACTTCCGCCCACGCTAATGCATATGATAAAAAAAGAGTGTTACGTGCCGGTACATAGGTAACAGGAATTCCCTCACTGGGCGATGAAGGAACTGCAATAGATGTGTCGGTCAAAGCTGAACCACCTAACTGAGCCAAATCCAATGTGATAATTCTATGCTCAACCAGATCAAAGGTTTTGGCTATATTTTTCGCTGCGTTAAGCTCGGCAACATGGCGTTGGCCATAATCAAAACTTAGCCCAAAACACTCATAACCTTTATCTTTGGCAATAGCCAAAACAGTCGTTGAGTCTAGCCCGCCAGATATCAACACAACTGCTTTTTGATTTTCTAGCATATTTGATCTGAAAAATTGTTTTTAAACCCCTGGTTTATTACCCCAAAGATATTTATGTATTTGTACCTGTAATCGTACATTTAATTTATCTTCCAGTATCCATTCAGCTAGTAATGTTGCATCTAATGATTCATGTTCTGGTGAAAATAATATTTCACAGACATCTGTAAGATTTTTATCGCTTATTAACTTTTTTGACCAGCTATAATCATCACGATTACAAATCACAAACTTGATTTGATCATTAGTTGATAGATATTTCAGATTGGTAAATTTATTTCTATCTTGTTCATTTGATGAAGGCGTCTTGATATCCATCACTTTCATAACTCGAGTGTCAACCTTTTCGATATCAAACGCGCCGCTGGTTTCAAGTGAAACATCAAACCCCTCATCACAAAGTCTTTCAAGTAAATATATACAAGCTCTCTGTGCCAGCGGCTCACCACCCGTCACAGTGACATGTTTTGTACGGTATTGACCAATTTCTTTAATAATATTATCAATACTTATCTTTTTACCCTCATGAAAAGCATAAGCAGTATCACAATAATTACAACGTAATGGACAGCCTGTTAAACGAATAAAGATGGTTGGCCAGCCGACTTTGCTTGATTCACCCTGAATAGATAGAAATATCTCATTGATGCGCAATTCATTACGCACTTCTTTTTGGGGCATCGTTCTATGTTCTCTAGCTGAGGCCATATCAGGAATTACTTGCTTTATTTTGTTGTAGTTTACGCAAGCGATCATCAGCTAGTCTTGCCGCTGTTTCCCCAGGATACTTACTTCTAACTTCATCAAGAATCTTTGTTGCTTCTTCTAGATTCCCTAATTCTTGATAACTGTATCCAATCTTTAATAAGGCATGGGATGCTTTCTGACTATTAGGATAATTGTTCAATAAATTCTGATATTCACTGATTGCGATATCATATTGTTGTAAGACATAGTTTGTTTCTCCAAGCCAATATTGCGCATTATCTGCATAATCCGAACTGGAAAAATCATCTAGATATTTTTTAAACGCGATCAGTGCCTGATCGTAGCGACTGTCTTTTAACAGCTTAAATGCACGTTGATATTCTGCTTGCGCCTTGACTGGATCAATTTCTATGGCTGGATCAGACTCTGAATCATTGTCCATTTTGGCATCGTTTGACTCCGATATGATGATGTCAGTTGCTTCGGCAGGTTCTTGTACTGCATTTTGTCCTGTAGTTTCGTTTTCCAATTTTTGCAGCCGGCTATCAATATCGGTATACAATTCGCGCTGTTTATTTTGCAATTGCTCGAGACTATGTGTTTGCACCTCAATCTTACCGCGCAACTCACTCACTTCCAGTTTCAATTGCTCTAGTACATCCAGCATATCTAACAAGGCAGAGTTGTTAAGAAATTGTTCGAGTCGATCCAATCGTGCACCTATATCCTGAGTGATAGGCGCATAAGCTTCGCCATTCTCTGATTCAGTTACTGTTACTTCGCCGGCATATAAGCTGATAGGAAATAACAAAAGAGTTATAAATAAAAAACGCATCATATTTTACTAGTAAATTATTTCTACTCGTCGGTTCTGCTGCCAGGAATAGTCATCATGGCCATCAACCGCCGGACGCTCTTCACCATAACTCACAATTCGAACCTGATTACCGGCGGCGCCAAGTAACATCATTTGTTGTTTAACCGATTGTGCACGCCGTTCTCCTAAAGCGAGATTGTATTCCCGTGAGCCACGTTCATCCGCATGTCCTTCCAATGTAATGGTTGATGTTGGGTTACGACTTAAGTACTGAGAATGTGCTTCCACAACCGGCCGATATTCAGATTTAATATCAGTGCTATCATATTCAAAATAGATAATTCGAACCGATAACTGACTGGCAGGATCATCCAGCTCACTAAAAGCAGATGAGCCGGAACCATCAGTACCATATGTCGTTGCGCCACTACCATCAGTTCCATCTGCGCCTGCCGCACTTGATGAAGTTAAATCTTCTACTGCAACTTCCTGCTCTTCTTTCACCTGATCTGAGCTACATGCTGCCAGTAAACTAATCAGGCATGTGATTATTAACAATCGGATGGTCATACTTTTTTCTCCTAATTTAATAAGTCAGTTACCATCAGTCCAAGCATATCATTCAGTAGCTGAACTGTAGAATATCAATATTAATGTCTTTACTTTGCGAGATTATTTCGCAAACGGGCCCCATGCAGGTTCCCGCACATCTCCCTGCTGCAAACCCAAACTTTGATGTATACGCCCATCCGTAGAGACTGCAGCCAATTTTCCGCCGTTGATGCCGGTGGTCGCATAAATGATCATGCCGCCGTTCGGAGCAAAACTGGGTGATTCATCCAGACGCGAACTGGTTAGTATATTAATGTAACCATTATCAGTATCCAAAATGCCGATCCTATAGGCACCGTTTTCACCGTGAACTAATGTAATATAACCTCCATCCGGCGAAAAATCCGGTCGTGAATTATATTTACCCTGAAAACTGATTCGTTTTGGTTCGCCTCCATTCAGACCAATTTGATAGATTTGTGGGCCACCACTACGATCCGAAGTAAATACCAGCGATCTTCCATCAGGTGCCCAACTAGGTTCAGTGTCAATCGCCATATGTCTTGTTAATCGTCTAAGCGATTTATTAGCCAGATTCATTATATATATTTCAGCATTACCATCTTTCGATAAAGTCATCGCTAACAATTTTCCATCAGGGGAAAACGCAGGTGCACTATTGATTCCAGGAAAGTCAGCCACCTTAATACGACGACCGGACAATACATCCTGAACAAAAATGGCAGAGTTCTTTCCTTCAAACGAAACATAAGCAATTCGACGTCCCTCTGGCGACCAGGTCGGTGACATTAGTGGCTCGGGAGACTCAAGCAAGACTTGTGCGTTATATCCATCCGCATCGGCAATTTGTAATGAATGTATTTTACCACCACTACTTTCTCGAACGGTTATGTAGGCGACACGTGTATCAAATGCACCGCTAATACCGGTTAATTTTTCAAAAATGATATCACTGATCTGATGCGCAACCCGACGCAGTTTATCGGGTCTGGCAGGTACTCGAAATCCAGCGATTTGTTTTTGTCGATAAATGTCGATTAATCTGAATGTAATCTCGTACTCGCCATTATTCGTTAATGACATTGTACCAATTACAATATTCTCCATACCTAACTTGCGCCAATCGGCATAATTGATCTCACTCAGATCTGTTGGCTGTTGCGGTAAATCTTGCGCCGCCATAACATCAAAACGACCACTTCGTGATAAATCACCACCAATAATTTCAGTAATATCTACCGGCGCTACGTTAGCCGCTTGCGACCAACCGAAAGGCACTATTGCGATGGGCAATGCATTTTCTATACCGCCTTCTATAACAATACGTAATGGTTCATCTGCCTTGACTGGAAGATATATCACGCAAGACAAGATAATAATAAGTTTTACTGGTAAAAATTTTATATTCATATTAACTCTTTGGTCTGAATAAAATCTGAATCGTTCGCATTTTATTAAAAACTCGTGGTTCATCCGGTACCGGTAAGGGTGAAGCTTTGTAAACCGCATCTTCAGCGCGTTTATCAAATAATTCATTGCCACTGGACTTTGCTATCGACACATCGGCAACATTTCCACCCTCTAGTAAACGAATCAAGATTTCACAAGATAGCCCATCTGGTAACCCCAGACGATTAAATTGTCCTTCTATTGTCCTGCCTATCAAGATTGTATATTTCTGAATCTCAGACAAATCCTGTTGATCCTGAATCGCTTGTTGCTCAGCTTCAAGTTCAGCCTGCAATGCCTCTTCCAACTCGCGCTGCTTACGTGCCTCTTCCTCCTTGCGTTTCTTTTCCGCTTCTTCTTTTCGCTTTTTTTCTGCCTCTTTTTCCTTAAGTTCCTTCTCTTCGGCTAGACGTTTCTTTTCTGCTTCGGC
>JBCCHP010000011.1:0-19500 GCA_039028675.1 Pseudomonadota bacterium
AGACGAATAGAGATAATTTATATAATTATCCTTTGAATTAATACATTTTAATGAGCCTTCTTTTTTTATACCGTCAGCTAAATATATTTCAATATCAGCATCGAGTAATTGTTCCTCGCCGACACCGACACAAATAGGACGATCGGGCAGATCAATAATTTGCTCTTCATTCAGTGCCGCTGCTGTGTTTGCTTTCATTAGTGATAATCCTAAAAATTAGATTCATACAAAAATACAGAACTACTCAGTTGATAGCGGCAGAGCGATACTAATTCTTTAATTAGGTAAGTTATGTTTATATGCAATCGTTGAGGCGAGGCGGGCCAGGTCAATTTTATTGACTGACAAAGCCCCCTCGAACTTTTATAAGAAACGAAGTAAATGGTTTTTTAAAATAAAAAATCTTGCATGTTAAAAAGACGAATTTAAACTAAACAACAGAGTCGGCCAGGCAATCGCTGCTGGTTTTAGATTAGTAGAGGAAAGTCCGGGCTCCATAGGGCAAGGTGCCAGATAACATCTGGGCGGCGTGAGCCGATGGAAAGTGCCACAGAAAATATACCGCCTGCCTCAATCATGTATTGGGTAGGTAAGGGTGAAATGGTGTGGTAAGAGCGCACCGCGCTGTTAGTAATAACAGTGGCAGGGTAAACCCCACCGGGAGCAAGACCAAATAGGGAAACAATGGTGCGGCCCGCACTGTTTCCGGGTAGGTTGCTTGAGTTGCATGGTGACATGCATCCCAGATGAATGATTGCCCATGACAGAACCCGGCTTATCGGCCGACTCTTAATATTATTACAAAGCATAACAACACTAGAGGACACAACATGCACTGGACTGTTTATCTTTCAGGCGAGATCCACACTGACTGGAGAGATCAGATTAAAGCTGGCACTGAAAAACTAGGACTACCTATTACCTATACTTCTGCCGTGACAGACCATGATGCCAGTGATGCAGCTGGCGATCATTTGGGCGAAGAGCAATCAAATTTTTGGCGTGATCACAAATCATCTAAAGTGAATGCAATTCGGACCAAGAATCTAATTGAGAAGTGTGATGTGGCAATCGTACGTTTTGGTGATAAGTACAAGCAGTGGAACGCTGCATTTGATGCAGGCATGTGTGCTGCTTTGGGAAAGCCTTATATCACCTTGCATGATGAGGCGATTATTCATCCATTAAAAGAGGTCGATGGGGCAGCGATGGCTTGGGCACAATCTCCCGCACAGGTTGTAGAAACGCTAAAGTACGTGATTGAAGCATGACGGACATCCCTTCTTCTGAAAAGGATTTACGCGATGCAATTGATACTGTTAGCGAGGCATTTTCTGCAGGGCGTTACGGTGAGGCACTGTTAATGTTAAGGCCCCTAGCTGATGCGGGTGTCGCTGAAGCAATTGGTATGTTAGCGCTTGCTTACCAAATAGGTGCCGGGGTGGAGGTCGACAGTGAAAAGGCACTGGAGCTTTATCAAAAAGCAATGGAAATGGGCGATGCCATCGCGACTTACCATTTAGGGATGCTTTATAAAACTGGTATGCCGGGCATGGAACCGAATGAAAACCTTGCTGAAGAGTATTTTCAGCGCGCCAGAGAAATGGGCCTTGATGAAACCACATTTTAATAAGATGTATATCATTACTTAATGTAAATTATTAAGAAAATTCGCAAACAAATTGATATAAAAGGCATAAAATTTTTAATAATCTGAAAAGCGATGTTTTTTCGAAGTTTTTGTCGCTAAGTCTTTGTTAGAAAGAGGATTTTTTATAAAAAAAATTGCAAAGAAACCTTGACAGTAGAGCCGCTGAATCCCTATAGTTCACGAAGTGGGGAATTGTGGGTAAAAGTGGAATTTACCAGCAACTTGGGGATAGCGTGTGTTTCGAGGTTTCAATACAGTTAGTTTAGATACAAAAGGTCGCATGGCGGTGCCAAGCCGTTATCGCGAGCTGCTGTCTGTTCAGGCTGAAAACCAGCTCGTTATCACCCTAAACCCACTCGATCGTTCTCTCTGGTTATATCCCCTACCGGAATGGGAGGTGATCGAAGATAAACTTGCCACCCTCTCCGATTTTGACAAGCAAAGCCGTCGTACCAAGCAAATGATGCGTGGCTATGCGTCTGATTGTCAGCTTGACGCACAAGGTCGCATTCTCATCCCCAAGGAATTGCGCAGTTATGCCGAGCTAAAAAAGCAATCTGTCATTCTCGGACAGGGTAACAAGTTTGAAATCTGGAACGACAAGGCCTGGGAATCACAGCGTGATGAATGGCTACAGTCAGTTGGTGATGAATCATTGCCAACACCCGATTCATTACAAGAGTTGTCTTTATAGAAGATCGATTGGCTTGTGGCAGATGAACATCAACCGGTTTTACTGGATGAGGTAGTAGAGGCGTTAAACATATATGCAGACGGTTTTTATATTGATGGTACGTTTGGCCGCGGCGGCCACAGTCAGGCGATTTTACAACGCTTGGGTGATAACGGTCGTTTGTTGGCATTCGATAAAGATCCTGATGCCATTGCAGCTGCTTCAAGCGAAATTATCAGCGATAAACGTTTTACACTTGTTCAGGGATCTTTCACGATGTTGAAACATCAGGTTGAACAACACAATGTGTCGGGGAAGGTGGCCGGTATATTGCTCGACTTCGGTGTTTCTTCTCCGCAAATTGATAATCCAGATCGTGGTTTCAGTTTTCGTTTTGATGGACCACTCGATATGCGTATGGATACCAGTAAAGGTTTACCAGTGAGTGAATGGTTAAACTCTGCCAAAGAAAAAGCAATCGCTGACGTCATATATCAATATGGTGAAGAGCATGCCTCAAGACGTATTGCAAAGGCGATCATGCTAGCGCGTGAACAGAAACCCATCATAACAACGAGGCAATTAGCCGAACTAATCAGGTCGATATTGCCTGCAAGGAAACAGGATATTCATCCAGCAACCAAGACATTTCAGGCATTGCGTATTTTTATTAATGATGAGTTGGTCGATATTGAAGCTGTGTTACCCGATGCAGTTGATGTACTTGCAACTAATGGGCGGCTTGTCACCATTAGTTTTCATTCACTTGAAGATCGTATTGTAAAAAGATTTATACGAGATCAATCAAGCGCTAACCCTATACCACGAGAAATTCCTGTTATGCCGGATGAATCCAGCATTCGATTAAAGAAAATAGGCAAAAAAATAAAAGCCGGTAAACAGGAAGTAGAACAAAACCCGAGAGCTCGAAGTGCTGTCGCAAGAGTTGCAGAGAAATTACATTGAAATTATTAATGATATTTAGTTTTTATATCGCTGTTTTTATTACTGCTGTGCAAGTAGTTGTAACCCGTCATGAAGCAAGGACTTTATTTGTTGAGCTGCAGAGACTAGAGAAAACCCATGATGAGTTGAAAGAAGAATGGGGTCGCCTTCAACTTGAACAGAGTACATGGGCAATTAATGATCGTATTGAAAGTGTTGCAAGAGTTAATTTACAAATGCGCACGCCTGATAAAAGTTACGTGGTATTGATAGAAGAATGATGATTCGAACAATACAACCACAATATCCATTTAGACGATGGTTTATCCTTGGCGTATTTCTCTTTGCAATGTTGACTCTGATAAGTCGTGCTGCCTATCTACAACTCTGGAATAATGATTTTTTAAAAGAACATGGTGATGCACGTTCAGTAAGAGTTGTGGAAATTCCTTCACATCGTGGAGTCATACTGGATCGCAATGGTGAGCAATTAGCCATGAGTACGCCTGTTGAATCTATCTGGGCAAATCCTAAAAAAGTATTTGATGATGCTGAAAAGATTCCTGCTCTGGCGAAAATTTTAAATATCAGTACCAAAGAACTAAAACAAACCTTGCGCGATCGCATCCAACGTAATTTTATTTACCTAAAAAGACATGCAACACCAGATATTGTTGATGCGATCAATGATCTTGGTATTGCCGGGGTAGCTACGCAGCATGAATATAAACGCTATTATCCGGCAGCAGAAGTCACATCTCATATCATTGGATTTACTAATATTGATGATCAAGGTCAGGAAGGTCTTGAGCTTGCATATGATGATTGGCTTGCAGGTGAACCAGGTGCAAAACGCGTGCTACGTGATCGTTTAAATCGCATCATTGGAGATATTGAGAGTATTAAACCGCCAAGACCAGGTAAGGATCTTGTACTCAGTATTGATCGGCGTGTGCAGTACCTGGCTTATCGTGAATTAGCAGCGGCGGTAAAATTTCATAAGGCCAAAAGTGGCTCGTTGGTTATGTTAGATGTAAACACCGGTGAAGTCATTGCTATGGTAGGCCAACCTTCCTATAACCCAAACAACAGAGGTGGACTGAAAAGTCATTATTATCGAAACCGCGCAGTAACAGATGTACTAGAGCCGGGTTCAACAATGAAACCCTTCACCATTGCAATTGGTCTTGAATCAGGAAACTTCAAACCTTTGACACGGATTAATACCACTCCAGGATTTATAAAGGTGGGCGAACATACCATTCGCGATATGCGTAATTATGGTGAAATTAATGTAACAAAAGTGATCACCAAATCCAGTAACGTTGGAGCCAGTAAAATCGCTTTATCAGTAGAACCTGAAATATATTGGGATGCTTTATCTCGCTTTGGTTTTGGACAGCCAACAGGTAGTGGTTTTCCCGGCGAATCAAGTGGCAGCTTGAATCCATATAACACCTGGTCCGATGTCGAAATTGCAACATTATCTTTTGGCTATGGTTTATCAGTGACACCTTTACAACTTGCTCATGCCTATTCAGTTCTTGCGACTGGCGGAGTCATGCTACCTGTGTCATTCCTGAAAGTAGATAACAGTTTATCCGGTAAACGAGTATTACCGGAAAGTGTCGCGAGGCAGGTCAGAAAAATGATGGAGACAGTTGTGTCTTCTGAAGGTACTGGAAAACGCGCTGCAGTCAGAGGTTATCGAGTAATCGGTAAGACCGGTACAGTACATAAGTCTTTGCGGGGTGGTTATTCGGATGATAAATATCTATCACTATTCGCGGGCATTGCACCTGCAAGTGACCCGCGTTATGTCATGGTTGTACTAATAGATGAACCACGAGGTGATCACCACTATGGTGGTGTTGTAGCAGCACCTGTGTTTGCTAAAGTGATGGAAGGTGCATTTCGTATCTTAAATATTGCTCCTGATAATTTACCTGCCATCACCAGTCCTATTATGGCAAATCGTCCTGACTTACAACTTGATGAAGGGTTTGACGGATGATGACAGCGAACACACTTCAGCCATCATGTTCCCTTAAAGATTTATTTGCTGACATTGCAGAGATTAGCAATGACATATCTGTAACAGGAATTGCAATTGATAGCAGATTAGTGAAAACGGGTGATTTATTTATGGCATACACGGGCACGAATCAAAATGGTGTCGATTTCATTCCAAATGCCATTGAAGCGGGTGCTGTTGCTATCGCAGTTGAGGAAGATGCATTAATCGATGAGATTGAAAACTCAATAGAGGTAATTCGAGTTAACAATTTAAGGCAATCTGTTGGTGTTATTGCCAGTCGTTTTTTTGGGCAACCATCTGAAACATTTAACGTAATAGGTGTAACCGGAACAAATGGCAAGACAACCGTTGCCTATATGATCATGCAGGCCTTGAATGCCGCAAAAAAAGAGTCAGCGTTCATTGGCACTTTAGGTTATGGAACGAACAGTTTGATACATCAAGGTAGTATGACTACACCTGATCCTATTCAACTCCATTCATTATTTTCGACATGGCGTAATGAGTTACATAGCGCAGTAATGGAAGTTTCATCTCATGCACTTGATCAAGGTAGAGTCAATGGCACTGCATTTAACATAGCTGTGTTTACCAATTTGAGTCGTGATCATCTTGATTATCATAATACTGTTGAAGAGTATGCTGCTGCAAAGTCATTGCTTTTTACAATGCCAGATTTAAAACATGCAGTAATCAATGCTGATGATACTTATGGTAAGGACTTAATCGCATTATTAAATAACAATATATCTATTGTTGCCTTCAGTACTGATCCAGAAATAAAAATTAAAAATACAAAACATGTAAACGTTGTTGATATTAAAGCAAGCTCAGATAGACAGAAACTGATTACGATTGAAAGTGAATGGGGCCGTGCTCAGATTACCACTTCATTACTTGGTGAATTTAATATCTCAAATATCCTGGCAGTATTTTCAGTACTTTGTTTAAGCGGTTTAACAGCATTACAAGCGGCTGATGCAATATCAGGCTTTTATGGTGTGCCTGGTCGCATGGAATGTTTTAGTAATAATGAAAAAGCGATGCTGGTTGTTGATTATGCGCATACACCAGATGCATTGGAAAAGGCCTTGGTCTCTTTGCGCCCTTACTGTGAAGGTAAGCTTTATTGTGTATTTGGCTGCGGTGGAGATAGAGATATTGGTAAGCGTCCTGAAATGGGTGCAATTGCAGAGTCATATGCAGATGTCGTTGTATTAACGAATGATAATCCTCGTACTGAAAAACCGGAACGAATAATTTCACAAATATTGGCCGGTATGCAAAACAAGGAACGTGTAGCTGTTCGCTATGATCGGTCTGATGCAATTATTAATACCTATTTAGAAACAAATTTTGGCGATATCGTATTAATCGCTGGTAAGGGTCATGAGACAACTCAAACTATTGGTGATGAGATTGCACCATTTAGTGATCGAGAACTTGCGCGAAGACTGGTTGAGGTGAATGCATGATCAGAATGCATATGTCTGAAGCTGCCAAAGCTATCAACTCAAGTTATCTTGGTGATGATATTGAGTTCTATGGTTGTAGTACTGATACGCGTACCTTGCAAAAAGGTAATTTGTTTATTGCACTGAGAGGTGAAAATTTTGATGGACATAATTTTATTGAACAAGCTGAAGCAAAAGGCGCCTCTTCTTTATTAATTGATAAAGAAAGTAAATATGAATTACCTGCATTAACCTCTGATAACACTAAAAAGGCCATGGGACTGCTGGCAAAATCCTGGCGATCAAAACTACCTGTTAGAACCGTTGCAGTCACCGGTAGTAATGGCAAGACCTCAGTTAAGGAAATAGTGAAATCCATCTTGTCTGAAGCAGGAAATGTGCATGCGACAACAGGTAATCTGAATAATGATATTGGTGTACCGATTACTTTGTTTGCCCTTGCTAAAGAACATGAGTATGCAGTGATAGAAATGGGAGCCAATCATGCAGGTGAGATTGATTGGTTGAGCCATATCGCAATTCCAGATGTTGCAGTTATTACGCAATGTGCACCCGCCCATCTTGAAGGATTTGGAAGTATCGAAGGTGTTGCCAGGGCAAAGGCAGAAATCTATGGAGGATTACATCAAGACGGTACCGCAGTTATCAATGCAGATGATAAATATGCAGATTTTTGGAAAGAAATTTCCAGTAATCGAAAGCAGTTATTATTTTCATTTGAAAATAAAAATGCAGATGTGTATGCCAGTGATGTCAATAATAGACCTGAAAAAAATAGTATCGAGTTCGTTTTACATATTAAAAATGAATCAATAACAATCTCCATGCCGATGCCAGGTAAGCATAATGTGATGAATGCATTATCTGCGGCAGCATGTTGTCATTGCTTAAATATTTCAATTGAAATGATTAAGCAGGGAATTGAAAAAATGCAAAGTGTATCTGGCCGTTTGCAATTCCTGACTGGTAAAGCTGGCTCCAGAATTATTGATGATACCTATAATGCTAATCCAACATCTCTGCTTGCAGCGATAAATGTACTGAACGAGTTACCTGGTAAAAAAATATTGGTACTAGGTGATATGGGAGAGCTGGGTGATACATCAATAGAATTACATGCAGAAGCAGGAGAAAACGCAAAACTATCTGGCATAGACAATTTATTTACTTTGGGTGATTTAAGTGCACATGCAAGTCAGGCTTTCGCTGACGGCGCAGAACATTTCACCGATATTAGTAATTTGAATAATCATTTACTTAGCAAGCTAAATCCAGAAACAACAATATTGATCAAAGGCTCACGATCTATGCGCATGGAACGCGTTATCAATGCAGTTAGGGAGGACACTTAGGTATGCTGCTCTGGCTGACTGAATATCTGGTTCAATTCGATAGTGGTTTTAGTGTTTTTCGCTATCTGACATTACGGACTATTCTCGGCATACTTACTTCATTATTTATTTCGTTTTTACTTGGCCCCCTTCTAATTCGTAAATTAACGACCAAACAAATTGGTCAAAGTGTCAGGGACGATGGTCCTCAGTCACATCTTGAAAAAACAGGCACACCTACAATGGGTGGATCATTAATACTTTTATCAATTGCGATTAGTACGCTTTGCTGGGCAGATCTCGGCAATCATTATGTTTGGGTTGTTTTGCTGGTCACTTTAAGTTTTGGCGTTATCGGTTTTATAGATGACTACAAAAAAGTGATTTATAACGATGCAAAGGGGTTATCTGCAAAATATAAATATATATCGCAATCCTTGGTTGCAATTATTGCAGCAACCTATCTTTATCAAACAGCTTCATTAAGTGTAGAGACACAATTGATCGTACCTTTTATGAAAGATTGGATTTTTGATTTAGGTTGGTTGTATATAGTACTTGCCTATTTTGTCATCGTTGGTTCCAGTAATGCGGTCAATCTAACTGATGGTTTGGATGGTCTTGCGATTCTACCTACTGTTATGGTTGCCGGGGCCCTGGCAATTTTTGCCTATGCAACAGGCAATGTTCGCTTTTCAGATTATTTAGGTATTCCCTATGTGCCGGGTACCGGAGAAGTTGCTATTTTCTGTGGCACCATGGTTGGTGCTGGTTTGGGCTTTCTTTGGTTTAACACCTATCCTGCACAGGTCTTTATGGGTGATATCGGTGCGCTATCCCTAGGCGCTGCACTTGGCATCGTGGCTGTCGTGGTACGACAAGAATTAGTGTTATTTATTATGGGTGGTGTATTCGTTATTGAAACGGTCTCAGTCATCTTGCAGGTTGCCTCTTTCAAATTGACCGGTAAACGAATCTTCAAAATGGCACCACTACATCATCATTATGAATTAAAAGGCTGGCCAGAGCCGCGCGTCATCGTTCGCTTCTGGATTGTCACGGTTATGCTCGTACTCATTGGTTTGGCAAGTTTGAAGATACGCTGAGGTATGACAATTGTATTCGATCAAGGAACAGCAAACTGAAATGCAAAAGACTGATACTAAATTAGACGCATTGATTGTTGGTCTGGGTAAAACAGGCATGTCCTGTGTGCGCTTTTTCAGCAGTAAAGATTTATCGGTTGCTGTAACGGATACGCGTACCAACCCACCTTATTTAGATGAATTAAAAGATAATTATCCTGAAATTGAGTTTGTGTACGGTGAGCCAACTGACGCGTTGTGTGAACAGTCACAACAAATTGTTGTTAGTCCTGGCGTGTCATTAAAGACCCCAGCTATCAAGGCAGCAATTACGCAGGGCAAAACAGTCATTGGCGATATCGAAATATTTTGTCGCAATGCCAAAGCACCAATCATAGCAATCACTGGTTCTAACGGTAAAAGTACAGTTACAACACTTTTGGACTTAATGGCAAAAGCAGATAACAAGTCAGTATTGACTGGTGGTAACCTTGGAGTACCGGCGCTGGATTTATTAAATGAATCAATCCCTCAGTATTACATACTGGAACTTTCCAGCTTTCAACTGGAAACCACATTTTCCTTAAATGCCTTTGCCAGTGTCGTACTCAATATTTCTTCTGATCATATGGATCGTTATGACTCGCTTGAGCAATACATAGCAGCCAAGGAAAAAATATACGCTGGAACAAATAAGGCAATCGTCAATGTTGATGATCCTTATGTAAATAATATGTTGATATCAAACAAGGTATTAACTTTTTCATCATATAAAAATACACAAGCAGATTGCTATCTAGATAAGCATGAAGATGAAGAGTGGTTATTTAATCAAGATGAACGAGTTATTGCTATTTCATCGTTTGGCTTAAAAGGCAAACATAATATTAGTAATGCATTGGCAGCAATGGCATTGGCAAATGTGATGAATATTTCTAATTCTGCGATTAAGCAAGTGCTTGAGACATTCAAAGGATTACCACATCGATGTCAACTTATTGCTGAATCAAATGGAGTTGACTGGATCAACGATTCCAAAGCAACCAATGTAGGTGCATGTATTGCTGCTATTGAAGGTTTAGATAAACCCGGAAAAATTTTATTGATCGCAGGTGGTGATAGTAAAGATGCAGATTTAGAAGATTTACTTCCAGTTTTACAAGCGAATGTAAAATTTTTACTGCTAATAGGAAAAGATGCCATGCGTTTTGCACAACTCATCGATGGGAAAGTTGAGTATGAGCTGTTAGCAGATATCAATGAGGCTGTAAGACAGGCAGGAAAAATTGCCGATAGTGGCGATACTGTTTTGCTAGCACCTGCCTGTGCCAGTCTGGATATGTTTGAAAATTATCAACAGCGTGGTGATGTTTTCACTGCAGCGGTTAATAGCTGGAGTCATTCCTGATGTCTGCTAGTAAAAGAAAACAGGCAACTCCTACAGCTAAGATGCAAATCAAGCAACGTGTATTTGCTGGTTACGATCTTTGGTTATTGGATGCTGTTTTAATTATGTTTTGTATTGGGCTGGTAATGATGACATCTGCATCCGTATCAATTGCGGCTAAAGAGTTCTCTGACCCATTACACTATTTCTGGAGACAGGGCTTTGCATTAGGTATTGGCTTAACAATTTCAATCGCAGTATTAAAAATACCAATGCAACTCTGGCAAGACATAAGTGTATTTTTATTAATCGCTGCTTTTGTCATGCTCATTCTGGTGTTGATACCAGGCATAGGCAAAGAGGTTAATGGCAGTATGCGCTGGATTCAACTTGGTCCATTTTCATTTCAGGCTTCGGAACCGGTAAAAATCTGTGTAATTGCTTATCTTGCTGGTTACATTGTTAGACATCAACAAACTGTACAAACCAATTTTGCCGGTTTTGTTAGACCAATTGTCGTACTTACGATGATTTCCGCTCTATTACTAATACAACCTGATTTCGGCGCCGGAGTGGTGTTGTTTGCAACAGCTTTAGGCATGTTGTTTATGGGCGGTATTCCATTATTACGCTTTTTTGCTTGGGTAATGGTTGCTTTTGCAGCGTTATTAACCCTAGCAATACTATCGCCTTATCGAATGCAACGATTGATGAGTTTTATTGACCCATGGAAAGATCCTTTTGATAGTGGTTTCCAATTAACACAGGCTTTAATCGCGTTTGGTCGTGGCGAGTGGTTCGGTGTGGGCTTGGGTAGTAGTGTTCAGAAATTATTTTACTTACCAGAAGCACATACTGATTTTGTCTTTGCTGTCATTGCAGAAGAAACAGGATTGTTAGGTAGTGTTTTTATCATATTGTTATTTTCATTTCTGATATGGCGAGCATTTGTTATTGGCCATGTTGCAGAGTCTGTCGAAAAGTATTTTGCTGCATATTTTGCTTACGGTATCGGCCTCATTATAGGTATTCAGGCATATATCAATATGGGCGTGAACATGGGCATTCTGCCAACCAAGGGATTAACTCTGCCTTTATTGAGTTATGGTGGTAACAGTTTAATCACCTATTGCATTTTAATTGCGGTGTTATTGCGTATTGAATATGAGAATCGACAAGATACGCGCAATATCGTCAAGAAAGTAGTGGTGGCCTATGCCTGATAAAACGATCCTAATCATGGCTGGCGGCACAGGTGGGCATGTTTATCCAGCTTTAGCAGTTGCTGATTATTTAAAAGAGCAGGGATTCACACTGAATTGGCTAGGTACTGAAAAAGGGCTGGAGAAACGTGTAGTACCTGAACATGGATATCAGTTACATACAATAAGAGTTAGCGGGATACGCGGTAAAGGTCTGATGCGTGCATGCCTTACGCCATTTATGCTATTACTCGCTATTACCCAGGCCTTGTTAATCATTCT
The DNA here is from genome assembly GCA_039028675.1 of Pseudomonadota bacterium. Classification (GTDB taxonomy): domain Bacteria; phylum Pseudomonadota; class Gammaproteobacteria; order Eutrophobiales; family Eutrophobiaceae; genus JANQNX01. The sequence continues at coordinate 12,070 of JBCCHP010000011.1, forward strand.
CAAGATTAAACCAGTAGCGGTATTAGGTATGGGAGGATTTGCAAGTGGTCCCGGTGGAGTCGCCGCATGGTTATTGAGAATTCCATTATTAATACACGAACAAAATGCAATTGCCGGTTTAACCAATAAATGTCTTGCCAAATTATCATGTCGTATCATGGCTGCATTTCCCAATGCATTTGAACAACAGGAAAAATTACTTATAACGGGCAACCCTGTACGTCATGATATTTTAAATGTAGCGCCACCTAGCGAGCGCTTTATGGATAAGAGCGGCCAACCATTAAATATACTCGTACTCGGGGGCAGCCTGGGCGCGGCTGCACTAAATGAACAAGTCCCAGAAGCGATAGCGTTACTATCTGATTATCAGGTTTCTGTCAGACATCAATGTGGTATGTCGCATAGTCAGCTAACAGAGAGTAAATACGAATCACTAAATGTGCAGGCAGAAGTACTCCCTTTTATTGAAGATATGGCTGCTGAATATGCTAATGCCGATATTGTTATTTGTCGTGCGGGCGCATTAACTATTGCCGAATTGGCAGCGGTTGGTGTGGGCTCGATTCTTGTTCCATTTCCCTATGCGGTTGATGATCATCAAACTGCAAATGCAGCTTATTTAGAACAAGGTCAAGCCGCAATCGTTATGCAACAATCACAGTTAGATGCTGAAAAACTAAAGCAATGTTTGTCAGTATTCTGTGAGTCATATCAGCGCTGTATTGATATGGCAATAAAGGCCAGAAGTCTTTCCAAACCTGATGCGACTAAGTCTGTCGCACATAGTTGTATGGAGGCGGCCTATGCCTGATTTGAAATCACATGGAATGGGTCGCGTGAATCATATTCATTTTATTGGTATTGGCGGCGCTGGTATGGGTGGTATAGCCGAGGTAATGAAAAACCTTGGTTATCAGATTTCCGGCTCTGATCTTCGTGATAATCGTATTACCAAGCGTCTGCAATCTTTAGGCATCGAAGTTATTCAGGGACATACTGCAGATAATATAGATGAGTGTGATGTCGTGGTAATCACCAGTGCCATCAAGGAAGATAATGTTGAACTTTGTGCAGCAAGAGAAAAACGAATTCCTATAGTTAGACGCGCAGAAATGCTGGCAGAATTAATGCGCTTTACTAAAGGAATTGCAATTGCAGGTACTCATGGGAAAACAACAACAACAAGTTTGGTTGCTAGCGTACTAGCTGAAGGTGGACTGGATCCAACTTATATTATAGGTGGCTTGCTCAACAGTTCAGGTTCACATGCAAAATTGGGTAGTGGTAAGTATATTGTTGCAGAGGCAGATGAGAGTGATGCCTCTTTTCTGCATCTGTCTCCTGTTATTTCTGTCATTACTAATATCGATGCTGATCATCTTGAGGCATATGGTGGTGACTTTGCAAATTTAAGAAATCATTTTGTTGAGTTTTTACATCAACTACCTTTTTATGGTTTGGCAATCCTTTGCATTGATGATGAAAATATCAGAAAGATTATGCCAACTGTTACGAAACCTGTTGTGACATATGGGATGGATTTCGAAGCAGACTATAGTGCTGATTTGATACGGCAAGAAGGTAACAAGACCTGGTTCAATGTATCGCAAAAACATAATAAAAACTGGTTAGAGATCGAACTCAATCTTCCAGGGAAACATAATTTACTGAATGCATTAGCTGCTATTGCTGTTGCGCATGAACTCGGAATAGATGATGACGCAATCATTTCTGCATTAAGTCAATTTCAGGGGATTGCCAGACGTTGTCATGTTCGCGGCCAAATTACCATTAATAAACAAACCCTGAATCTAATTGATGATTATGCGCATCATCCAACAGAGATTACAGCATGCTTTAGTGCGATTCGCTCAGGTTGGCAAAATCAGCGCCTGGTAGTGGTGTATCAACCACATCGTTTCACAAGGTTACGCGACCTGTTTGAAGACTTTTGTCGCGTCTTATCGCAAGTAGATGTGTTACTTGTTTTGGATGTGTATCCAGCAGGTGAACAACATATTGCTGGTGCAGATAGTCGTTCATTATGCCGAGCTATTCGTTTACGAGGACAGGTTGATCCAATTTTTATTGAAGATGAAAAGTCTATGCATGATGTGTTGACAACAGTCATTGAAGATAACGATTTGTTATTAACACTTGGGGCAGGCGACATTGGCAGGATGTCGCGTGAAATGTATGAGCAATATGCGACTACATTACATTAGGAGAATGATGCTTTGTTACAAATGCAAACTGATTCAGGACAACAGGTGAAATGCATGGTTGTAAAAGATAGCTATCATTTTGATGTATCGAATCTTAAAGGCGAGTTGCGTAAGCATGAGCCTATGTCTCGTCATACATCCTGGAAAACAGGTGGACTTGCTGATTATTATTTTATTCCTGCTGATTTAAACGATTTATGTAAATTATTTAAACAGCTGTCTGCTGCTATACCGATATTCTTTGTTGGTAAGGGTAGTAATTTACTTGTACGGGATGGTGGTATCAGAGGTATTGTAATCTCTGTAGAAGGTATATTGAATTCTTTTACTACGATCAGAGAAAATAAGATTGAAGTCGGTGCTGGCCTGGCCTGTGTGAAAGCAGCACGTCAGTCTGCCAACCTCGGTCTAAGCGGGATTGAATTTCTGGCAGGTATTCCTGGCACAGTTGGTGGGGCATTGGCCATGAATGCTGGTGCCTGGGGTGGAGAAACCTGGGTAAATGTTGCGCAGGTTAAGATAATAAATAGACAAGGCGAAATAAAGACATATAACAAGTCTGAGTTTGAAATCGGATATCGTTCAGTTTCATTGGCAGATAATGAATGGTTTATCTCCGCACAATTTGAATTACAGTCGAGTGATAAGAATGAGATTCTCTCTCGCATTCGTAGCATGTTGGATGAACGTGCCATTGCACAGCCTTTAGGACAACTAAGTTGTGGTTCTGTTTTTAGAAATCCGGCTGATGATTATGCGGCTAGATTAATCGAGGCTGCTGGTTTGAAAGGTAAATCGATTGGCGGCGCAAGTGTTTCTGATAAACATGCAAACTTCATTATCAATGCTGATAAGGCCTCTTCGGCAGACATTGAAAAGTTAATCAATCATGTCGCACAAGTTATTAAAGATGAATACAAGGTCGAACTAATTCCTGAAGTCAGGATTATTGGTGAGCCAGAATTCGGGGGGCCCAAATAATGACATTTCCTGTTTATCAGGCTTCAGATTTTGGCAAGGTCGCCGTCTTAATGGGCGGACAGTCTGCTGAACGTGATATCTCATTACAAAGTGGCGATGCTGTTTATACAGCTTTATTGTCAGCTGGTATCGATGCACATGTAATTGACTATGATAAAAACACATTAGCAGAGTTAATCAACAATAGTTATGAACGCGTGTTTATCGCATTACATGGAAGGGGAGGTGAAGATGGTTCAATTCAAGGCGCGATGGAATCCATCGGATTGCCTTATACGGGTTCGGATGTGTTGGGTTCGGCATTATCAATGGATAAGTCACGTACTAAAGCAGTATGGCAAAATGCGAATCTGCCTACTCCCCAAGCGATTGAGTTAAATATAAATAGTAATTGGCAGTCAATCGCAGCAGATTTAGGTTTGCCTTTGATGATTAAGCCAGTCAGAGAGGGATCGAGTATTGGCGCCAGTAAAGTCATTTTAGAAGACCAGTTACAGTCAGCCTGGGAGGAAGCCAGCAAATACGACGATCGTGTAATGGCTGAACAATGGATCGCAGGCGAAGAGTACACCATCCCCGTATTAAATGGACAGACATTACCAGCTATAAAATTAGTCACTAAACGTGACTTCTATGATTATCAGGCAAAATATATTGATGATGATACTCAATATATTTGTCCTTGCGGCCTGACTGAAACCGCAGAACAAGACATGGGTGAATTAGCAATAAACGCATGCCGCATATTAAATGTTACTGGCTGGTCGAGAGTTGATCTGATGCGTGATACTCAAGGTCAGAACTGGTTAATTGAAGTGAATACTGTTCCTGGTATGACAAGTCACAGTCTAGTTCCAATGGCTGCAAAGCAGGCGGGCCTCTCCTTTTCTGACTTAACAATCCAAATCCTTGCTACCAGTCTTGATAAAAATACAAATCCAGAGGCCAGAAGATCATGAGCGCCCAGGTGACTTACGTTAATGATCAATTTGATTTTGAAGACAAGGTTAGCACTCGACGTAAGCAATTTACTGGAAGTGTGTTGGTGATATTAATTATAGCTTTAATGGTATGGGGCGGACGTTACTTATCGAATCCGGATACGTTGCCAATCAAGCAAGTACGAGTTGAAGGTGACTTTACTCGATTGTCACCGGTAGACCTACAACAATTAGTGACAAATAAGGTGCGCGGTGGATTTTTTAATTTAAATGTAGATGCGGTTAGAGATGCTTTGTTAGCAGAGCCATGGGTGAGCAAGGTGAGCGTGCAGCGAGTGTGGCCGGATGGCTTACGTGTGATTGTGACTGAGCAGATACCAATCGTTCGATGGGGAGAAAAGGGCTTATTGAATAAGTCTGGCGATTACTTTCAACCTGAGTCAATGACTATACCGCAACACTTACCTTTATTAACTGGACCAGAAGGGTCAGAGATTCTGTTGCTTAAACGTTTCCAGGAAATGCAACAACGGGTCAATGAAATTAAATTCTCTATCGTTCAACTTACCTTGGACGAACGACGTGCTTGGTCTTTCACGTTAGCGAATGGTATCTACATCATATTGGGTAGGAAACAGGTGAGTGAACGTTTTCAACGTTTTCTTGATTTAATCCCGACTACCGTTGCAGGACGTATAGAACAAACTGCAACTGTTGATATGCGTTATACAAATGGGTTTGCAGTGAAATGGAAAAAATAATTTATATCTATGAGTCGATTAACAGGCGGGTATTAAATGGGTAAAAAAACAGACAAGAACTTGATTGTTGGTTTGGATATCGGCACATCCAAGATCGTTGCTATTGTCGGTGAGATAACGGTTGATGAAGAGATTGAAATAATCGGCATCGGCTCTAATCAATCTCGTGGTTTGAAAAAAGGCGTCGTCGTCAATATTGAATCCACTGTTCATTCAATCCAGCGGGCTATTGAGGAAGCTGAATTGATGGCAGGTTGTGAAATACATTCTGTTTTTACCGGCATTGCGGGCAGTCATATTCGCAGTTTGAATTCACATGGCATTGTAGCAATAAGAGATAATGAGGTTACCCATGGTGATGTAGACCGAGTGATTGATGCGGCCAAGGCGGTCGCCATCCCTGCGGATCAAAAGATCCTTCATATTCTGCCGCAGGAATTCATTATTGATAATCAGGAAGGTGTGAAAGAGCCAATAGGGATGTCTGGCGTGAGGCTTGAATCAAAAGTACACATGGTTACCGGAGCAGTCAGTGCCGCACAAAATATCGTGAAATGTGTACGACGTTGTGGTCTGGATGTCGACGATATTATTCTTGAACAATTGGCATCAAGTTATTCCGTCTTGACTGAAGATGAAAAAGATCTTGGCGTTTGCATGATTGATATCGGCGGTGGCACGACTGATATTGCCGTGTTTACCGATGGCGCAATTCATCATACCGCTAATATACCTATCGCCGGTGATCAGGTAACAAATGACATTGCTGTCGCATTAAGAACCCCAACACAGCATGCAGAAGATATAAAGATGCAATATGCCTGCTGTCTGACGCAACTTGCTGGACATGATGAAGCAATTGAAGTGCCCAGTGTTGGCGACAGACCTTCACGGAGATTATCACGCCAGACTCTGGCAGAGGTTGTACAACCTCGTTACGAAGAATTATTTTCACTTGTACAAGCAGAGTTACGTCGAAGTGGCTATGAAAGCTTGATTGCTGCCGGCATCGTTTTAACTGGTGGCAGTTCAAAGATGGAAGGTGCCGTTGAATTGGCCGAAGAAATATTTCATATGCCTGTGCGAATGGGTGTACCTCAATACGTGACTGGCTTGTCCGATGTAGTCAAGAGTCCGATCTATGCGACAGGTGTTGGTTTGCTGATATTTGGAAAAAGACAAATGCTGGAAGGCAGCGTACCAGTCGCAATGAATCATGGAATGCAAGGTATTTTTGAACGAATGAAAAGTTGGTTTCAGGGTAATTTTTAATTTAGTAGTAGTAAACAGGAGGAAGATGACATGTTTGAACTAGTTGATGCAGCTAATCAAGCCGCAGTAATCAAGGTAATTGGCGTAGGTGGTGGTGGCGGTAACGCACTACAACATATGCTAGCAGCGAATATGGAAGGAGTTGAATTTATCTGTGCAAATACAGATGCACAGGCATTGAAAAATTCATCTGCTAAAACCATTTTGCAATTAGGTTGTAATATGACCAAGGGTCTTGGGGCTGGAGCGAATCCGGATGTCGGTCGTCAGGCCGCACTTGAGGATCGGGATCGCATCATGGATATTCTTGATGGCTCCGATATGATTTTTATCACAGCCGGAATGGGGGGTGGTACCGGAACTGGTGCCGCGCCAATAGTGGCACAAGTTGCCAAAGAGATGGGTATTTTAACTGTTGCCGTTGTTACCAGACCGTTTGCTTTTGAAGGTAAAAAACGTGCCGCTATCGCTGAAGAAGGGATTGTTGAATTAAGTCAGTTTGTTGATTCATTAATAACAATTCCAAATGAAAAATTACTAAGTGTCTTAGGACGCGATGTTAGTTTATTAAATGCTTTTAGTGCGGCAAATGATGTGTTGTTAGGAGCAGTCCAGGGTATTGCTGAACTCATTACTTGCCCCGGTTTAATAAATGTCGACTTTGCTGATGTCCGCACTGTGATGTCTGAGATGGGAATGGCCATGATGGGTTCTGGCAAGGCCCAGGGTGAAGACCGTGCTCGAGTTGCGGCAGAAGCAGCAATCTCCAGTCCATTACTTGAAGATGTCAATTTATCAGGTGCCAGAGGCATTCTCGTGAACATCACGGCGGGGATGGATTTGTCTATTGGCGAATTTGATGAAGTCGGTAGTACTGTCAAGGAGTTCGCTTCTGAAAATGCTACGGTCGTGGTTGGTACTGTGATTGACCCTGAAATGTCTGGCGATATTCGGGTGACGATTGTTGCCACAGGATTGGGCAATATGACTAAAGATGATGCATCTCGCATCAAATTGGTTCAAAACAGTGATGCAACAGTTGATTACAAAGATCTGGATCGCCCCACTGTGATGCGCAATCAAACCTCGGAAAATGAGGAAGAAAAACTCGGAGGAGACGCGGATTACCTTGATATTCCTGCATTTTTAAGAAGGCAAGCTGACTGATTTTACTAGTTATCATGTTATAGTACTGCGGCCGAAGGGAGGAAAAATTGCTGTATTTTTGGAAATGGCACTAAAATTGCC
>JBCCHP010000012.1:0-19326 GCA_039028675.1 Pseudomonadota bacterium
AATTCAAAAACTGGAGAGGTGGCCGAGCGGCTGAAGGCGCTCCCCTGCTAAGGGTGTATACGGTTTATCCCGTATCGAGGGTTCGAATCCCTCTCTCTCCGCCATCAATAATTAAAAAATCATACATAGAAACATCTATGATTTTTTAATTATTAATGGCGGAGAGAGAGGGATTCGAACCCTCGATACGGGATAAACCGTATACTCCCTTAGCAGGGGAGCGCCTTCAGCCGCTCGGCCACCTCTCCAGTTTTTGAATTCTATACTTCTTTAGAAAACAAAACACGGCAAAAGCCGTGTTTATCGTAGTTAGGATAACGCTGAGTTTGTGATGGGTAAATAGCCTGTTATGGCTTGCCCGTTATTCTTCAGCAGCTTGTTCTCCGGACTGTTCTTTCTGAATGCGATCGTAGATTTCTTCTCGATGAACCGCGACATCTTTTGGAGCATTGACTCCAATTCTGACCTGATTCCCTCGAATACCCAAAACGGTGACATTCACTTCATCACCAATCATGAGCGACTCTCCTACTCGTCTTGTTAGTATTAACATCTCAATTCTCCTGATGCTTCCTTAATCATCATTATTTATTTGTCATTTAAGTATAACTGTTCGAGCCTATTTTCAGTAAATAAATTCAAACCCGCTTCACGGTTATTTGAAAATCCTAATTCCCCTGGCCCGAAGCGCCATTTTCCAATTCAAATGCGCTGTGCAGGGTTCGAACTCCAAGCTCTAGATATTTTTCGGCAACAACTACAGAAATCTTTATTTCTGATGTTGAAATCATTTGTATATTTATTCCTTCAGCGGCCAAGGTTTTAAACATTTTACTGGCAATTCCGGCATGAGAGCGCATACCAACGCCAACAACTGATATTTTAGCTATTTTGTTATCGCCTGTGACTTGCTTGGCACCAATCTCTTTTGACGTATTCTGCAGTATGGACATCGCTTGATCAAAATCGTTGCGATGCACTGAAAAAGTAAAATCTGTTGTGTTATCAACCCCGACGTTTTGCACAATCATGTCGACTTCAATGTTGGCGTCGGCTATCGGTCCTAGAATCTGGGAAGCAATACCAGGTTGATCTGGGACGCCAACAATCGTCAATTTAGCTTCATCTTTATTATGGGCGATACCTGATATCAGTGCTGCTTCCATATCTTCATCCTCTTCTGTAATTAATGTCCCCGGGCCATCCTTGAAGCTCGATAGTACACGTAAATTTACATTATATTTTCTGGCAAATTCTACTGATCGAATTTGCAATACTTTAGAACCCAGGCTCGCCATTTCCAGCATTTCTTCATAGGTAATATTTGGTAGCCGCTGTGCGCCTTCTACAATCCTGGGATCGGCCGTGTATACACCATCCACATCAGTGTAGATTCGGCATTCATCCGCTTTTAAAGCCGCCGCCATGGCCACAGCTGTTGTATCGGAACCCCCTCTACCCAGCGTCGTAATATTGCCATCTTGGTCGTTTCCCTGAAAACCAGCGATGACGACCACCTTTCCCTGTTCCAACGCTGCGAGTACATTTGCTGAATCAATATCGAGAATTCGTGCTTTACTATGCGCATCGTCAGTTCGGATACAGACCTGACCACCCGTATATGAAATCGCAGACTGCCCTTTTTCTTCAAGGCACATACTTAGCAATGCAATCGTGACCTGCTCACCAGTGGAGAGTAAAACATCCATTTCTCTGGGAATCGGTTTATCTGAAATACTTTTTGCAAGCCCAACTAGTCTGTCGGTCTCACCACTCATTGCTGACACCACAACCACTACCTTGTTACCTTGTTGGACAGTCTCAAGGACACGATCGGCAACGGCATGGATGCGATCAATCGAACCCACTGAAGTGCCACCGTATTTTTGAACAATCAGCGCCATGTAGCGAATATCCTTGTTAAAAAGCGCGGGATTCTAGCCGATATGGCCAATTTAGGAAAGCGAGTGAACGAGTATATTCAGGCAGAAAGCTGAGTACGAATCCAGTCTGGCACTTGTTGCAAAGCGCTCTCTAATGCTGCGGGATCATTGCCACCCGCTTGTGCCATATCCGGACGACCGCCTCCTTTACCACCCACTTGCTGGGCAACAAAATTAACCAAATCACCGGCCTTGATTTTATCTGTGCTGTCTTTTGTGACACCCGCTACCAAACTGACTTTTTCATTACTCACTGTCGCCAACACTAATGCGGCGGTGCCTAATTTATTCTTCAATTGATCAACAGTGTCACGTAACGTTTTTGGATCAGCGCCTTCGAGACTTTTTGCGATGACATTGATCCCATCAATTACTTCCGCTTCATCGGCCATATTGGAACCTGCATTACTCGCAAGTTTTCCTTTTAACTGGTCCAGTTCTTTTTCCAACTTGCGGGTTTTTTCGAGCTGCATGGATAAACGCGAATCAATATTGTCTATGTCGGTTTTTAATAAATCAGACACACTCAACATTTTGTTTTCAATATTTTCAACCCATCGCAATGCACCGATCCCCGTAACTGCCTCAATTCGACGAACACCTGCCGCTATACCGGATTCGGATATGATCTTGAACAAGCCAATATCACCCGCACGATTTACATGTGTACCACCGCAGAGCTCTTTTGAAAATTCTCCACCAATATCCAATACGCGAACCGTTTCATCATATTTCTCGCCGAATAAGGACATTGCTCCGGATGCCTGGGCATCATCCAATGACATTACATGTATTTGCGTATCCTCGTTCTTTAGTACTTGATCATTCACCAGCTGCTCTAGTTCAATAATTTCTTGCCTACTCAATGGTTCATTATGAGCAAAGTCAAAACGCAACCTATCGTCTGCAACCAGTGAGCCTTTTTGTACGACATGATCACCAAGTACATGACGTAATGCAGCGTGCAAGAGATGAGTTGCTGAATGATTTCGAATAATGTGCTCACGCCGGGAAACGTCTACAGATGCATGCAATACATCGCCAGTATTAATTTCACCTGTGCGTAAAACGCCTAAATGAATATGAGATTGACCCTGCTTTTTTGTATCTTCTACTTCGAAAAAAATATCGCCAGCAAACAATTCGCCTCTATCACCGACTTGTCCTCCAGACTGCGCATAGAATGGCGTTTCCAATAAAATAACACCACCAATATCACCAGGTTTTAATGACTGTACACTTCTGCCGTCTTGATAAAGTGCAATGACAGTTGTCTTCTGTTGCAAACGATCATAGCCGGTAAAATCTGTTACCAGATCATTATCCGAACTGATTGATATTCCGGCGTCAAATTTACTTGCTGCTCTTGCACGCTTTCGTTGTTCGGCCATGGCTTGATTAAAGCCATCCATATCAACAGTTAGTTCTTTTTCTCTTGCGATATCAGCAGTGAGATCAACAGGGAATCCGTAGGTATCATAAAGTTTAAACACATCCTCGCCCTGTAATAAGGTATCTCCATCAAGATTATTTATGATTTCATCAAGTACCTTCAGACCTTGCTCCAAGGTTTCAGCAAAACGCTGTTCTTCCGTTAACAACACCTTTTCTACATGAGAGATTGCATTTGCTAACTCTGGATAAGCCTCACCCATGATTTCATTGAGTGGTTTTGCCAGTTTATGGAAGAAAGATTCATTAAATCCAAGTTTATTCCCGTGCCGGATCGCGCGACGAATGATTCTTCTAAGTACATAACCTCTGCCTTCATTGGAGGGGATAACACCATCAACAATCAGAAACGAACAAGAACGAATATGATCAGCGATGACCTGCGTAGAGATCGTATCCAGCTTTTTATTTCCAGCTAATTTATTTATTGCTTTGATCAGATGTTGGAATAGATCGATCTCATAATTATTGTGAACATGTTGCATGACCGCAGTAATACGTTCGAGTCCCATTCCAGTATCGACAGAGGGATGAGGTATGGGCTTTAAAGTACCTTCCGGATCGCGATCATATTGAGTAAAAACGAGGTTCCATATTTCAATGTAGCGATCAAGTTCGGCATCAGCTGTTCCTGGTGGGCCTCCCGGTATAGCTTCTCCGTGATCATAAAAGATTTCACTACAAGGGCCGCAAGGTCCTGTATCACCCATTGACCAGAAATTATCTTTTTCGCCACAACGACTGAACCGATCCGGTGATACACCTACCTGATTTAGCCATATATCAGCCGCTTCATCATCATCCTCATAAACAGTAATCCATAGACGTGAATCAGGGATATTTAAGGTTTCCGTTAAGTATTCCCAAGCAAAGCTGATTGCTTCTTCTTTGAAGTAATCACCAAAACTGAAATTACCGAGCATTTCAAAAAAAGTATGATGACGTGCGGTATAACCCACATTCTCAAGATCATTATGTTTACCACCAGCACGCACACATCGTTGAGAACTGACAGCACGATTGTAATCGCGTTTTTCACGACCGAGAAATAGATCCTTAAACTGAACCATACCAGCATTGGTAAATAATAAGGTTGGATCATTACTTGGCACGAGCGAACTGCTCGGCACAGCCGTATGGTCTTTTTCAGTAAAAAAATCGATGAAAGATTGTCTAATCTCGTTACTGGTTTTCATTATTTCAAAAGCTGGCCAATGACCTCGGAATCGAAACCGCGACTATATAGGAATCGCGATTGTTTTGCCTTCTTTTGATAGTCTCGAGGGACTTCCTCACCAAATTTTTTACAGCGAATCACTTCTGCCATATTGAGCCAGTCATGGGCCTCGGCATACAGGTAATCCATGATTAACTCTTGCTGAATACCTCGCTGCCTGAGTTCTTGTTCGATCTTCTTTGGACCCTGTCCTTTTTTAATTCGATGATGAACGAAACTTTCAGTGAATCTTGCATCGCTTTGCAGCCCTTCTTCGCTCAATTTATCCAGTAGCTCTTCTAACAGAGATTCATCTTCGCAGCTTCGTGCCAGTTTATAAGTGAGCTCTTTACGACTGTGTTCTCTATTTGCCAGAAAGTCGCACGCTTTTTGTAAGACTTCCTGGCGTTCCAGGCTCAGGCGACCTCCTCTTCAGTCTGTTCTTCGTCAGCATCTTCAGCAACAACGGGCAAGGCTGTAGGTAGTAATGCTTCGCGTATTTTTGCTTCCAGTTCCTGTGCGATTTCAGGATTTTCCTTAAGATAATTTCGTACATTATCTTTGCCTTGACCGATGCGCTCATCGCCATAGCTATACCAGGCACCGGCTTTATCAATCAGTCCTTGTTGTACACCCAGGTCAATGATTTCACCATGCCGGGATATACCCTGACCGTAAAGAATATCGAACATTGCCTGTTTGAACGGCGGTGCGACTTTGTTTTTCACCACCTTCACACGAGTTTCATTGCCCACGACTTCATCGCCCTTTTTAATCGCGCCGATACGACGGATATCGAGTCGTACTGATGAATAAAACTTCAAGGCGTTACCGCCAGTAGTCGTTTCAGGATTGCCAAACATGACGCCAATCTTCATACGGATCTGATTAATAAATACCACACAACAATTCGCGCGTTTAATATTACCAGTCAGCTTGCGTAATGCTTGAGACATGAGGCGTGCTGCCAGCCCCATATGTGAATCACCCATTTCCCCTTCAATTTCAGCCTTGGGCACCAATGCGGCGACCGAGTCGATAACGACTAATTCCACTGCGCCACTGCGTACTAACATATCGCAGATTTCCAATGCCTGTTCACCAGTGTCCGGCTGTGAGACCAATAACTCATCGATATTCACACCAAGCTTTTCGGCATAAATGGGATCGAGTGCGTGCTCCGCATCGATAAACGCACAAGTCTTGCCTTGTTTCTGTGCTTCGGCAATCGCCGATAAGGTTAAGGTGGTTTTACCAGATGATTCCGGTCCATAGATTTCAACGATTCGGCCATAAGGCAAGCCGCCCGCGCCAAGTGCGATATCCAATCCAAGTGAACCAGTACTCACCGTTGGGATTTCAGCGACAGGTTGATCACCCATCTTCATGACTGAGCCTTTACCAAATTGTTTCTCAATCTGACTCAACGCCATATTCAAGGCGCGTTTTTTATCGTCTTCAACGTTTGCTGTTGCCATCACACACTCTCCATATTTACTCGATTGGGTTAATGGCCAATTACAAGAATTGACCAGTTGCCAAATAGAGTAGTTAATACTTTAGTTAATGTCAATATTTTTTACTACCTTTGTATTTTTTACTATGTAATCTATTTTATCAGGTCTTAATGCTTCGGTTATACTAATTTGATTATGCTAAGCGAAATGAAATGGGCGACCCGCCAGCGAATGCAATTCATCGAAGTGATGGCTTACTTTTCTGGAGTGGTGACTAGAAGTGATGTCGCCAGGGCCTTTGCGATTTCTGATGCGGCCGCGACGAAAGACTTAAAACTCTATGGCGATATTGCGCCAGAAAACCTGCAATACAAGCACAGTGTGTTTGGTTTTATTCCAACGCTTGCTTTCAGGCCAGCATTTGCGGATTTGTCCCCTGCTACGGTGTTGCCCTTGCTGGAGGCAAATCAAACTGTAATAGGTAGCCCCAATCCGGATGAATCAGTGTTTGAAATTTCGGCGACGAATATGCAGTTACCAAATCGCTTGCCAAGCAAAGAAGTGCTTTGCCAGATCACCCGGGCGATACATAGCCATAAACAAGTCAAAGTGAATTATCGTTCCTTGTCCGATAGCAAAAAATCTGACCGTATTATTGAGCCACACTCATTAGTGAATACCGGTTTTCGCTGGCATGTGCGTGCCTATAATCAGGATACATTTGATTTTCGTGATTTTGTGCTGTCGCGTTTTGAGGAAGCGAAGTGCCTTAGCATTGATGCGGAATCACGTGCGAGTTATGACGAGGACTGGTCGGAAATGATTACCTTGAAACTGTCTCCACATCCAAAACTGGATAATAAACAGCAAACGAGTTTATTGATCGATTACAACGCCAGGGATGATGTGATTGAAGTTAAATTGAGACGCGCATTAATTGGCTATTTGTTGCGACAGTTATCAGTTGATACCTCTATGGATCATTCACAAGATCCGAAACAGTTTCAGTTGATCGTATTGAACCGAGATGAAATTGAACCCTTCGCCAGCTGGGCGTTTACAGATTAAAGATAGTTACGAGGAAATAGTTACCATAATTAATGTTTGATCATCCTGTTCATCTGAATGATTGATATGTTGATGATAATCATTCATAAAATGCGACATCAATTTTTCTGCCGACCCGGCAGGACTTTCTTCCAGGACATGTGTCAGTCTATCCAAACCAAATTGCTCACCTGTAATTGATTCGGCCTCAGTAATCCCGTCAGTGTAGATAATTATAGTATCGCCTTGCTCTAATTGAGTGGTTTCTGTCGTCCATGAATAATCTCTCTCGATACCAATCGGGATACCTGTTTCACTTTCAAGAACAGTCACATGACCCTCATGATGTTTGATTAATACGGGTAAGTGACCAGCAGAGGCATAAGAAAATAGATCTGCCTCAGCATCGTAATTACACAAAAAGGCCGTGCAGTAACCGCCACGTGACTGTCGAGTAAAGAAGTGTTGATTGACATAAGCTAATACATCAGCAGGCCCGGAATCTCTTTGCCCTTCATACGTTCTTAATATAGCGTCAACCATTGCGACTTCTACTGCCGCACCCGGTCCATGACCGGATACGTCCATCAACCCAAATCCCCATATTAACGGTGGGTTTTCATAGCCTGCACGTCTTCTTGCAGGGCGTAAATCAACAAAATCATAATAATCTCCACCGCCACCGATGCTGGGTTGATAATAGGTCGCGTAATCCAGACCTTCTATCTTATAGTTGGCAGCAGGTAACAATTTTTCCTTAATTATTTTAACTTCCTTGATGTAATCCTGATATTTCTTTTCCTTTGCTTCATTTATTTTGGCGAGCTTGTCATTTTCGATAATCAAATCAATAAATTTTAGTAAGTAGGTCTGTTCAACCTTGCTCTCGCAAAAACCCTTTTCCAGGCCACATAAGAGAAATAATGTTTCCGGCTGTTGCTCTAGTAGAGAAACTATCAAACACTGACTTGGTTCAAATAGCGTCTGAATCGTTTCTGGCAAGGATGACTTTGCAAGAGTAAAACTATCTGTTTGTCGAGATAGCACAGTAACAGGAAATTCAAGTTCATTAATATTCGTACTACTGACTAACATATCTATTAAGTGGTTATTACCATCATGATGCTTGATCAAAAAAACACATGTGACTGGTAGGGATCGTGCGACATTCCCAGCTAGCGTTTTGTACAAATCGATTTGCTTCATTTCGTTATTTTGTTGATTGATTCAATCAATCCTTGAATTGCAATTTGACAAGCTTGTAAACGTATTTGATTTCTATCACCTGAAAATACCACTCTGGTTGTTTTGACTTCACCACTTATATCACCCCATCCTAAACAAACCGTGCCTACCGGTTTCTCCTCTGAACCCCCATCTGGACCAGCAATCCCTGTGATCGATACTCCTAACTGTGCATGACTATTATCTACTGCGCCTCGCACCATTTCAGCTGCAGTGGCTTCGCTCACTGCGCCGTACTGTAACAAAGTATCATGTTGCACGTTGAGTAATTCCTGTTTGGCTTCATTTGAATAAGTAACAAAGCCACGCTCAAACCAGGCTGATGCACCTGCTCGCTGTGTTAATAGCTCCGCTAAACCACCACCAGTGCAAGATTCTGCTGTTACCAGTTTTAAAGATTGGCTAATCAACCCTTTTTCAAGTACATCTATTTGCTCATCAAACTGATTGTTCATTGCTTAAACGCTTTGCTCGAAAAAAAGACTGGATTAATTCGCGACATCTATCTTTTAAAATACCAGATTCAATAATAATACTGTGGTTGAATGAAGGAATATTTGATAAGTCCAATACACTACCCAATGCGCCTGTATTAGGATCACTGACAGCAAAGATCACTTTTTCTATACGTGCATGAATTAATGCGCCTGCGCACATACAACAAGGTTCTAATGTCACATACATAGTCGCACCAGGGAAGCGATAATTGCCTGTTTTATTCCCGGCCGCTCTTAATGCAATGATTTCTGCATGCGCAGTCGGATCATGGGTGGTAATTGGTTGGTTAAACCCTTCAGCGATAATCTCATTATTAAGCACAATGATCGCGCCAACGGGGACTTCATCTTGTGCTTGTGCTTTTTGTGCTAACTCGTATGCACGTTGCATGAAATGTTCATCACTATTCATAAAAACATTATGAATAAAACCCGTTTAAATATTAAGTGAGTAATTATTGGAATGTTATTCCCACTCAATAGTCGCAGGAGGTTTTCCGGATATATCGTAAGTCACTCTGGAAATTCCATCGATTTCATTAATAATTCGATTGGAAACTTTACCAAGAAATTCATAGGGCAAATTAGCCCAATGCGCTGTCATAAAATCGATAGTCACGACGGCTCGAAGTGAAACGACATAATCATACTTACGCGCATCTCCCATCACACCGACAGAACGAACGGGTAAAAAAACGGCGAAGGCCTGACTGACTTCATCATATAAATCATTTGCGCGTAACTCTTCTATAAAAATAGCATCTGCCAGTCTTAATAAGTCAGTATATTCTTTTTTCACTTCACCTAAAATCCTGACTCCCAAGCCTGGACCAGGAAATGGATGTCGATAGACCATTTCTTTCGGTAAACCTAGCTCTACGCCGATCTTTCTGACTTCATCCTTAAACAATTCACGTAAGGGTTCAACCAATTCCATCTGCATCGTATCGGGTAAGCCGCCGACGTTATGATGAGACTTTATGACATGCGCTTTACCTGTTTTTGCGCCTGCTGATTCAATGACATCTGGATAAATCGTGCCTTGCGCCAGCCACTTAATATCTTCAAACTCTTTGGCATGTTCTTCAAAGACATGTATAAACTCCCTGCCGATAATCTTCCGTTTCTCCTCCGGATCAGTCACACCTGTTAAGTGATCTAGAAACTGGTTTTCTGCATCGACCCGAATCAGATTGATTCCCATATGCTCGGCAAAGGTTTCCATGACCTGGTCTCCTTCATTAAGTCTTAATAAACCATTATCAACAAATACACAGAGTAATTGATCACCGATTGCTTGATGTAGTAAGGCTGCAACCACCGACGAATCGACCCCACCTGATAACGCTAATAACACCTTATCAGTACCTACTTGCTGTTTAACATGATTAATTGCATCTTCTACAATATTTGCAGTAGTCCACAATGATTCGCAGCCGGTTATCTCATGGAGAAAACGTTGCAGAATCGACTGGCCTTGCGTGGTGTGTGTGACTTCAGGATGAAATTGCAGGCCATAAAACTTTCGGGTCTCATCGGCAATGCCTGCAATTGGCGCATTTTCTGTGGAAGCGATGATTTTGAATCCCTCAGGTAAACTTCCCACTCTATCACCATGACTCATCCATACATTGAGCAATCCGTGGCCTTCTTCATTCGTGTCATCCTGAATATCTTTCAATAAATTTGAATGACCTCGCGCGCGAATCTGTGCGTAACCAAATTCACGCAGGGATGATGTTTCTACAGTACCGCCTAATTGTTCAGCCATGGTTTGCATGCCATAACAAATACCCAATACAGGTACGCCTAAAGTAAAAACGATATCTGGAGCACGAAATTCTGGACTGGCATTTACCGATTCTGGACCGCCTGAAAGAATGATCGCAACAGGATTGAAATCACGAATTGCTTGCTCATCCATATCGAATGCATGGATTTCGCTGTAAACATTAGCCTCTCTAACGCGACGCGCAATAAGTTGGGTGTATTGAGAACCAAAGTCCAGTATCAGGACCTTTTCAGAATGAATATCAGTGGTCATCTATTCGTAAATACATATGACTTGTTCAATAACAAGCAGTAAACAATCAGGTTCGATAGTTCGGTGGTTCTTTCGTGATAGTGACATCATGAACATGACTCTCACGATAGCCTGCACTCGATAAACGTACAAACTTTGCTTTTTCACGTATGTCTTTTAAGGTTGCACAACCTGTATAACCCATTGCAGCACGTATGCCGCCATTTAATTGATGTAATACTTGCGATAGCGGCCCCTTATAAGGCACGCGACCTTCAATACCTTCCGGCACTAACTTTTCAATTTCATCATTTTCCTGAAAGTATCGATCAGATGAACCATGTTGTTGAGCCATTGCACCTAATGAACCCATACCTCGATAGGATTTATATGAACGTCCCTGATATAGCTCAACTTCACCTGGCGCTTCTTCAGTTCCAGCGAACAAACCACCAATCATGATTGAATACGCACCAGCAGCCAATGCCTTCGCAATATCACCAGAATATCGAATGCCGCCATCAGAAATCAATGGCACATGTTTATTCTTGAGTGCTTCTGCAACATTAGCAACCGCACTAATCTGCGGCATACCTACGCCACTGACAATACGCGTAGTACATATTGATCCTGGACCAATACCGACTTTCACTGCATCGGCACCCGCATCGACCAAAGCCAACGCTGCATCACCTGTCGCAATATTGCCACCGATGACTTGAGTGTCTTTAAACGTGTTTTTGACTTCTTTCACCATATTAAGCACACCTTGCGAGTGTCCATGTGCGGTATCAATCACCACAACATCAACACCAACTCCGACCAATTTTTCAACGCGTTCCATACTAGCTTGACCAACACCCACTGCTGCACCCACACGAAGACGTTCGGAATTATCAATACAGGCCAAAGGAAATTCAGATGCCTTTTGGATATCTTTAACAGTGATCAAACCCATTAACTGAAATTTGTCATTTACAACCAGAACTTTTTCAATGCGATGTTTGTGTAGCAATTCCTGCACTTCATCTTTACTGGCGTTTTCTCGAACGGTGACCAGGTTTTCCTTACGTGTCATGATATTTCTGACCGGATCATCAGGCTTCTTTTCAAAACGCATATCTCGACTTGTCACAATACCAACCAGTTCATCATCTTCTACAACGGGTACGCCAGATATCTGTTTATCACGTGTTAAATCCATGACTTCTTTAATACTGGTATAGGGTCCAACAGTCAGTGGTTCTTTAATAACACCACTTTCATACTTCTTTACGCGACGAACGTGTTGGGCTTGTTCTTCGGCACTCATATTCTTGTGAATAATGCCGATACCGCCGGCCTGAGCCAGCGCAATAGCTAATGAGGATTCGGTGACCGTATCCATCGCAGCAGAGACGAGGGGGATATTCAATTCGATTTCTGTGGTAAGCGAAGTTTTCAGGGCGACATCCCGTGGCAAAACCTCTGAATAGTCTGGGACTAATAACACATCATCAAAAGTTAGTGCTTCTTCTGAAATCTTCATGAGATCATCCAGTGAATCGAAAAGTGCGCACATTATAGTCACCACAGCATTAACAGCAAGCCACTTATGCTTTGTTTAACCATTGATTTCGCTTAAGATTCAGCCATGCCTGCCGCAAAACCTGACGTAAACGATATCTACTCCATCAGCCGATTAAACCGTGAGGTACGTAATGTACTGGAAGAGGTTTTTCCAACGGTGTGGGTACAGGGCGAAATATCCAATCTGGCCAAACCGGCTTCCGGACATCTGTATTTCAGTCTGAAAGATAAAAATGCACAGGTAAGATGCGCCATGTTTCGCAACCGACAGAGTGGGCTTCGTTTTCAACCTGAGTCGGGAATGGAAGTGCTGGCGCGTGCCAATATCAGTTTGTATGAGGGTCGAGGTGAATTTCAATTAATCATTGAATCCTTACAACCGGCAGGGGATGGCGCGCTACAGCTAGCATTTGAACAATTGAAACAAAAACTAGCCAAAGAAGGCCTGTTTGATGAAGATGCAAAACAACCACTACCCGGATACCCGGAAAGCATAGGAATTATTACATCACCAACAGGTGCTGCAGTCCGGGATATATTGAGTGTATTAAAACGCCGCTACCCGATAAGCAAAATCATTATCTATCCGGTACCGGTACAAGGTGAAGACGCGGCAGCAAAAATTACAAGCGCGATCCAAAGTGCAGAACATAGAAAGGAATGCGATGTACTTATCTTGGCAAGGGGCGGTGGCTCAATAGAAGACTTATGGTCATTTAATGAAGAAATTCTTGCGCGCGCCATTGCGGAATGCTCACTTCCTATCGTTTCAGGTGTAGGTCATGAGATTGATTTTACCATTGCAGATTTTGTCGCCGACCAACGCGCGCCTACACCTTCTGTAGCGGCAGAAATGGTCAGCCCTGATAGTAATAAACTGTTACAGCAAATAGAAAATAATTCAAATCGATTGGTTCGATTTCAGCAAGATTACATCAGACAATGGCAACAAAATCTGGATTACTTGGCAAAACAATTGATCCATCCGCAACGACATCTCGACGTATTAAAACAACAGGCTAATCAATATTTATTGAAACTGCATTTTCTAATTGAAAAAAATCTGAATGATAAAAAACATAATTTAACATCGTGTAAACAATCGTTACGTGAACAAAATCCAGGTATGCAAATCCAACAATTACAGCAAAACCTGAAGTTGCTTGGAAAAAACATTCATCAATCGATGCGATTCAACCTTAAACAATTTAACCACGCATTTAATTTGTTACAAAATAAGTTAAACGCCTACAGTCCTGACGCAACACTATCCCGCGGTTATGCCTATGTTACTAATAAACAGACTGGTACTATCATTCATGATGGAAAACAACTAAAGCAGGGTGATGTCATTGCGGTCACGCTCGCTAAATCTGGTGTTGATGCCACTGTCGATGACATTCATGAAAAATAAATTCTTTCAATTTACTTCATTGTTGTTGACGTTGTTAATCGTACAAAGCAGTTATGCATTGCCGACTGAATCTGCTGTGCCGGGTGGCGTCGTCATTCTGCCCATTAATACCCAGGCTAAACCTAATGTGACTTTTTATGAAAGAAAAGTCATGGTAATTGGTGAACCAAATAATTGGCGGGCTATCGTTGGAATCCCATTGTCGGCAAATACAGGCGATCACTATATCCAAATAGACTCTGGTGAATTAAAAACTTCAATGCAGTTTGAAGTATTAAATAAAGAGTATGAAACACAATATTTAACCATTAAAAATAAACGCAAAGTCAATCCCTACAAGGAAGACATGGATAGAATCATCAAAGAAAAGAAGATAATTGGTCAGGCTAAATCACATTGGCGCGGCGCAGATAATGTCATGTTATCTTTTATCAAACCTACTCAAGGTCCTTACAGTAGCCCGTTTGGATTAAGACGTTTCTTTAACGATCAACCTAGACGACCGCATAGTGGTTTAGATATCGCTGCGCCTAAAGGGACACCGATCGTTGCTCCTGCAGATGGGGTAGTCATCAATACTGGCAATTACTTTTTTAATGGGAATACTGTTTTTATCGATCATGGGCAAGGCCTAATCACGATGTATTGTCATATGGACTCTATCGACATAGAGGTAGATACAGAAGTTAAGACCGGAGACAAGATTGGAGAAGTAGGTTTAACCGGCCGAGTAACGGGGGCACATTTACACTGGAGCGTGATCTTAAACAATACAACGGTTGATCCAATACTATTTCTAAGTGAATAGAGAAAAAATATTTATATATTTTTCCCTTGAGCCTGCAGATCAGCATGGTAGGAAGAGCGTACCATTGGCGCACTGGCAACATTGGAAAACCCTAACTGTTTTGCATAATCACCGATTTCATCGAATTCACTAGGCGCAACATATCGCTCGACTGCAAGGTGATAGCGGCTCGGTTGCAGATACTGGCCGATTGTCACCATATCGCAAGCATGATCTTTTAAATCGTTTAATACCTGTTTGACTTCATCTAGTGACTCGCCCAGGCCCAACATCAAACCAGATTTTGTCGGAACACCAGGATGTTTCGCTTTAAACTTTTTAATTAATTGTAAAGATTGTTCATAATCCGCTGCTGGTCTTACTTGCCTGTATAAACGAGGAACCGTTTCCAGATTATGATTAAACACGTCTGGTGGCATTTGTTTTAATATCTCCACTGCCTTATCGATACGACGGCGAAAATCCGGTACCAGAATCTCGACTCGTGTTTTGGGTGATGAATTTCTAATCGATTGAATACAATCCACAAAATGATTCGCACCACGATCTGCTAAATCATCTCTATCAACCGATGTAATCACCACATACTTAAGCTGCATCAATTTCACCGCTTCTGCCAAATTGGCAGGTTCATTTTTATCCAGTGGTTTGGGCTTGCCATGAGCGACATCACAGAATGGACAACGACGCGTACACACATCGCCCATAATCATGAATGTTGCCGTTCCATGAGAAAAGCACTCACCAAGATTTGGACAAGATGCTTCTTCACAAACTGTATGCAAACGATGCTCTCTGATCAGTTTTTTGAGATTTAATACTTTATTATCTGTCGGTGCCTTGGCCTTAATCCAGATTGGCTTACGTTGAATCACCCTCGGAACGGATAAAGGTTCAGGGTTTTTATGAGTTTTTAACTTGCCGCGCTGTTCCCGCTCGGCCGGTTGAAACGTATTTTCGTTATACATGATGATTAGGCGACGTAATTCATTTGTTTATGTTCAACATCCAGATGTTGTAATAATATATTTATCAATTTTTGTTTTACATTCTGCATATTGATAGCGGGAATAAAATCGGAAACTTGACAACACTTCAATTCACTATAACCACAGGGGTTAATCCCGATAAATGGTGTCATATCCATATTAACATTCAGTGCCAGACCATGATAACTGCATCCTTTTTTAACTCTAATGCCGAGTGCAGCGATCTTGTCTCCATTGACATAAACACCCGGCGCACCTTGAGTTCTGGCGCTATCAATATTTAACGATAATAAGGTTTCTATCATTGTCGATTCAATTAAATTAACCAATTTCTTGATCGCGTAAGGGCGTCTATTTAAATCGATCAATAAATACGCAATCAACTGTCCCGGGCCATGATAGGTTACCTGACCGCCTCGATCAGTTTCAATGACAGGTATCGATTGATTATCCAGTATATGTTGTCGATCGCCGGCAAGACCAAGCGTGTAAACCGGCTTATGTTCAAGTAGCCAGATTTGATCATCAGACAGTTCATTTCGCGACATCGTATAATCAACCATCTTTTGATAAATGTCGTTATATTCGGTCAATCCGAGATCTTTAATAATGATTGTCATAGGGCCATGATTACCTTTTCATGTTCTGTCAAATCGAGGTAAATATTATCGAGTTGTTCGCGACTTTGCGCATTGACTGTCACCGTCACAGAAATATATTTCCCTTCTTTACTATGCCGACTCCTGACTGCGCCTTCGCCCAGATCTGGTGCATGACGTCGTACTATCTCAACAATAATGAGATCGAAATCGTCTTCTGCGATACCCATTACTTTAATTGGAAAATCACAAGGAAACTGGATGAGACTGTCTTCTTCTGCCATTAGATTGATTATAATTACGTCTATTTATGGATTGGTCGAATTAGAAAAACAACTTATGTTATTGTTTGTTTAATTATAGCCATATATGTAGATTATTTTAGTTATTTACCTATTACGTGGACATATTATTATTAAAGCAGTCTTTGTTTTGACTTCAAAAATTAAAAATTCATGGCAGTAAACTGGAAATCCTATAACGCTAAAGACAGTTATGATGAGTTAATTACATCGTCCAGTTTGCCGCGCGCGCATGCTCGTCAAATTAGCAAATTTCTAAAATCACTCTCTAGCAACGATTTACAGGAATTAAAGGCGGCAGCAGAATTGGCAATTACTGTCATGGGTGTCACGTATACTGTTTATAACGAACAGGGTCGAGTAGAAACTATCTGGCCGTTCGACATCATCCCAAGAATTATTAATAAAAAGGAATGGGACCCACTTGAAGCCGGTTTAAGGCAGCGGGTCAAGGCCTTAAATCTATTTATTGATGATTTGTATCACGATCAAAAGATCATTAAAGACAAGATCGTCCCACGATTTTTGATTAATGACTCAAAGAATTTCCGTAAGCAATCGGTTGGCGTTAAACCACCGCTTGGAATTTGGGCGCACATATGTGGCAGTGACGTAATTCGGGATAAAGACGGACAATATTATGTGTTGGAGGATAATTTACGCGTTCCCTCGGGCGTTTCTTATATGCTGGAAAATCGTTTGGTATCAAAACGTATATTTCCGGAATTATTTGAAATGTATAGCATACAACCTGTTGATGATTATCCTTCACAACTATTCGATACGCTTGCTTCTTGCGCACCGGAGCCCAAAGACTTCCCTGAAGTTGTCGTGTTAACACCTGGCGTATATAACTCTGCCTATTTCGAACATGCCTATCTTGCACAACAAATGGGGGTGGAATTGGTAGAAGGCCGTGATCTCATTGTTGGTGATGATGATTGTGTTTATATGCGTACTATTGATGGTTTAGAAAAGGTAGATGTTATTTATCGGCGTATTGACGATATGTTTATTGATCCAGAAGTGTTTTATAAAGAATCAACACTTGGTGTCAGTGGCTTAATGCGCGCCTGGAAGAAAGGCAATGTTACTTTGGCTAATGCACCTGGATGTGGAGTTGCTGATGATAAGGTCGTGTATGCCTTTGTGCCTGAGATCATTAAATATTATCTAGCAGAAGAACCCATTCTTAATAATGTACCGACTTATCTTTGCTATCGCGAAAATGATCTCGACCATGTATTGAAGAACCTGGATAAGCTGGTTGTCAAACCTGCAAACGAAGCTGGTGGCTATGGCATGTTGGTCGGACCTAAATCAACTAAAAAAGAACGCGATATGATGCGACGTATGATCAAGAAAAATCCAAGAGAGTATGTCGCCCAACCAATGATTAGCTTATCAACGGCACCAACCCTTGTTGGTGAAAGACTGGAGCCACGGCATCTTGATTTACGACCATTTGTTCTCTCTGGACAGCAAACTCATATTACGATGGGTGGCTTAACACGAGTCGCGATGAGGAAAGGTTCTATTGTTGTTAATTCTTCCCAAGGTGGTGGTAGCAAAGACACCTGGATAGTGGATTTGGATTCCAAATAGCTATGTTATCTCGAGTTGCAGAAGAATTATATTGGATGTCCAGACATCTGGAACGCGCGGAGAACATGGCAAGGATTGTTAATGTGCATGAGAATCTATTATTAGATCTGCCAAAAAAAATACCTTTTGGATGGCAATCAACAATATTAATTACGGGCGGTAATGATCTTTTTTATGAACTTTATGAAGAACCCGATGAAAAGAGTGTTATTCGCTTCTTAATTGGCGATAAAAAAAATCCCAGTTCATTATTCTCTTGTATTATTCATGCTCGTGAAAATGTAAGAACGACTCGCGATATTATCCCACGTGAATCGTGGGAATTGTTAAACGATGTTTATCACAATATAAAAAATAATATGTCGACCGCACTTGGACGACGAGGTCGTTATGCATTTCTGAATGGTTTTATTGGTGATATCCATCAAATAACTGGATTACTAGCTGGTACGATGACGCATGATGAAGGTTATGCCTTTTTAAGATTAGGTCGAAACCTTGAACGTGCGGATATGACCAC
Organism: Pseudomonadota bacterium; assembly: GCA_039028675.1. GTDB lineage: Bacteria > Pseudomonadota > Gammaproteobacteria > Eutrophobiales > Eutrophobiaceae > JANQNX01. Next base: position 18,687 of record JBCCHP010000012.1, read on the forward strand.
AAGAATTATCGATGTGCGTTCTGCAGATTTGATAGAGAATCGCGATAGTGAACTTTCACCTTTTGATAATATTCAATGGGTCAGTGTTTTAAAGTCATTGACGGCCTATCAAATGTACCGGCAATTTTCCAGCACCAGAGTGAAAGGCTCATTAGTATTGAAGTTCCTTTTACAAAATGAACAATTTCCTCGTTCAGTCTCTCACTGTATATGTGAAGTAAAAAAATGTATTGAATCACTTCCCAACAATGATTCGGCATTGCGAGAGGTTATGAGTTTACAACGACTTAATACCGGAACCGATATTGACTCTCTGGCAAAGTCGGGTTTTCACGATCATATTGATAATCTACAGGCGCAGATTGGCTCATTACATGCCATCATTGATAAAAGTTATTTCTTGCCAGAGTTTGAATAACATTTTTACTATAATACGATTAGAGCCTATATCATTAACAAGAAGCTTCGCGCTTGGAGGTCATTATGGATATGAAAGATAATGCAAAAGATGTTGCAGTGTGGACACGAGGATTCTTTATCCTGTTGTTCGGAATCATCTATTATTTCCTGTTTATCGTCATTATATTGGTCGTATTATTTCAGTTCATATCAAAGCTACTGACCACAAAAATCAATGTGC
>JBCCHP010000013.1:0-18845 GCA_039028675.1 Pseudomonadota bacterium
CTGAGCTTTGCGTTTGCTTCCGGTCGGACTTGGTTCTACATTCTAAGGATCATTCTGGTATTCGAGGCATAGTTCGTAACTTCAGACTTCAGACTATTAGAAACCTCCCAGCAAGCACCGGGATGATGGAAAGGCGGTAGTCACCAGTCCCCAAGTTCCGCACAGGAAGGTGGCATGCCAATCACCCTGCACCCTCACACCGCAGCACGCATCGCAAGTACGCTGTGTGCAGTATTGGTACGCTGCACTCTCCATTGCAGCGACAGGATTTGCTCAGCCAAGGCACTGGACGACACAGGAGCGTGTGATCGAAATCTGAGTCAACCATCTTACTAGCTGCTATGAGGTTGCTGCGAGAGTTTATGCGAGGTTCTACCCCGTGCAACACCCATTGGCAACAGCTGCTATGCATGGGCAGTTCGAGCTAGAGCTTCTTAGCTTATGGTATAGCTTATGGTACGTAGCTCAGGTCTGTTGACTAGCTATTCAGGGCTACGCGTTACAACAAGCACTCTTGGCTACAGACTTCGCAGACTTCGCAGCAGCGAACTGGTCACCGTCAACGAACAGGCTGGGCCGCCCTAGTTGCTAGCAACACCCAAATCCACTCGACTCACCGTAGGCTGACGCCGTCAGGTTGTATCGCTCTGAGAATGAAGGCTTCAAATACGCGTAGGATAAATTGGTTCTATCCACGTAATTGAACATGATCATTAGGAAGAGTGGCGGAACGATTTGGCGACAGACTTTCCGCACTGCGCTCAGCAGAACCTCGTCATGACGCCCTGGCCCAGTCGGCAGAAGCGGCTCGCCGGAAACGAAAGATGCCAATGGCAGCTTGCGAAGTTTTTCTGCCACACCGATACGGCGTTTAGCACTCTCTTCATAAATGGTGGAATAATTGACCTTGTACATAATATGGGCGATAAACCATGTTATAACCATACATACTAGACCAATGCTCATATAGTACACAAATCCTCGCTGGGGAGAAACTAATATATCAAAGATAGGCAAGGCATAATCGTACAGAAAAAAAAACACTACCATTGCAGGTAACATTAGTGCAATATTGAGAAGCGTTGTGAAAAAAATTCCCCTTAAAAGATCTTTAGCACCCTTTGTTGTAAGAACAAATCGTTTTTCAAACCATGTAAGCATTACACTGCCTCCTTTTTGATAGTCCACTCCACTGACTTCTTGTATTCGTTCCACATCTGTAAATACAGCCCCTTGTTGTTAAGCAATTCTTCGTGTCTGCCTTTTTCAGCAATCTTTCCACCAGAGAGTACCAGAATAGTATCTGACTCCACCACACTGGATAAGCGGTGGGCAATCATGAGAACTGTTTTACCTTGCATGAGTTCTTTAAGTGCCTTTTGTATCAGGTGTTCGTTTTCTGGGTCAGAGAAAGCCGTTGCTTCATCGAGTACTACGATGGGTGCGTTTTTCAGAATTGCCCTTGCTAAAGCTACGCGCTGTTGTTCTCCGCCTGATAGGTAGGTACCTTCTGCTCCAATTTTTGTTTGCAAGCCTTGGGGAAGTCTTTCTATGATTTCCCTGCACTGTGCTCTATCCAGTGCACGTTCTACTTCTTTCATACTCGCGCTTTCATTGCCGTACCTGAGATTTTCCAGTAATGTGGTTTTAAATAGCTTGTTATTCTGAAACACAAAAGAAACATTCTGCATCAGTTCCTTATTGCTAATCTCTTTTACATTGTTTGCACCAATGATGACTTCTCCAGAATCCACATCCCAGAAACGGGGGATTAACCTGGCGATAGTTGTTTTGCCGCTACCGGAAGCTCCTACCAAGGTAACGTGTTGTCCTGCCTTTATGGTAAAACTGATAGAGTCGATTGCCTTTGTATCCTTTCCTGGATATGTAAAGGATACATTGTTAAAGTTTATACCGTAACTAGAGATAGGTTTTGGATGGGAACTTTGAGAGTGAACTTCCGCACTGATGAGATTTTCCACTCGATCCACTGCTTCTTTTGCCAGGGTTATATTCTGGGTAAAGTGCATACTGCGCATAATTGTCTGGGCAAACAGCGGTGTTAAAATAATGTAAAAAATAATATTCACCAGTACTTCTGTATAATTTTCAGCACTGGTAAGGAGGAGAATGCCCACTGGAACAAGCACATAGACAATTCCCTGGACAATCGTAAGGTAAGTGGTCATGGGTTTCTCAAATTGGAGAGTATATTGGAATACCATCTCTCTGTAATCGGTTATAGCTTTGTGAAAGTTTTTAAATGAATAGACTGTCTGTTGGAAAACCTTTACAATGGGAATGCCTCTGACATATTCCACAGCTTCGGTATTCATCTGTTCGAGGGCATCCAGATACTTTCGCATAAATGACTTGCCACCAAGCCCCATCATGATGCCCATGATTGTCATAGCAACAAATACAGGCAGTAAAGTTGCCAAACCCAGACGCCAATCAAACATAAATAAAAGAACCAGCAGAAGTACTGGCATGGAAAGAGTTGCTGCCAAATCCGGCAATTGGTGTGCTAAGAATGTATGGGTTGTACTGGCATTGTCATCTACTATCTTTCTGATTTTACCGCTGGTATTTCTATCAAAAAAACCTAGTGGCATGCGTACAATTTTATCCATGGCCTGGCGTCTCATTTCGACTTCCACCCTAAAAGCTGCCAGGTGTGAAAGAGTAAGAGCCAAAAAGTATAGCGTTATAGCAATAAGGGCAGTGCCCAGTGCACACCATCCATAATACGCTATCATATCGTTTGCTGGGTTTTTATTATTGGTTAGTAGTTCTTTGACAATGAGCCAAATAAAAACCAGGGGTGCTACTGTGAATAGCGAACTTAAGCCAGCAAGCAATAGCGAACTTGGCAACAGTATTTTCCGCTTACCCATATAAGCCTGGAGACGAAAGATAATATTCATACCTTACTCCTTTTCTTTTGCAAAGTCAAATTAATAAATACCATTGGTATTTATTGGAGAAGTTTTGACAAGTAAAAAATTATTCTTATCCTGCTGCGTTTTTAATGTATGTTGCGTATTTGGGATTTCCGCTTACTTGCTATTCAACCAAACCTTATCCCTGCTTTACAAATTACATATGATAGGCTTGGGCAATCTAACTTTAAAAAGCTCTGGTAAAAAACCAATACGAACCAGCAGCAGCCATAACAGATGCCAGAAATTGTGGCACTTGTCCTGGATTTGCTTGAAACAAGGTTTTGGAAACCAGTAACAAAACCCCAGCAATGATGGAAGCTAGTAAAATTTGTCCTATTTCTATCCCCAGATTGAAGAAGAATAGAGCCGGAACTATGCTCTCCTTTGGCAAACCTACCTCTTGTAAAAAACCGGCGAAGCCAAAACCGTGGATAAAACCAAATACCAATGTCATCACTAGGAGGTGCTTGCTTGTTTCTCGTTTTGCGATCGCAGGATGCAAATAGCAGAAAACAAAAACCGCCATACCAAAATAGGTGAGGGTTGGGATGACACTTTTCATAGCTCCGCTTATAGTAACTAGTCCAATGCTGGCGAGAAGGAAAGCGAGAATCCAGCCGGTAATCTGCAAAAACTTTCCCTTTGTACATACTTCCGCAGCTGCGATTACAATTGTCAGACCTATCAGTGACTCTACTGCTTCTCCACGAACACTGAGTACACCCAAACTCATCAGTCCCAGGGAAAAGCTATGTCCTAGCGTAAAGCCTGTAATTGCAAGTAGGGTAGGCTTGATTCCCTGTGCGATTAGCAATAAAAGTGTTAGAAAAACGATGTGGTCGTAGCCAGTGGCAATGTGCTTTAAGCCAATGAGTGTATAATCATAAGAAGGCGGAGGTGCTTGTTTAGAAAAGGAAATTTCATGGGTTCGTTTGCTGGCATGGAAGATAAATTCTTGCAATGTATTTGCTGTTTTCCAACGAACAAAGTGGGTATGGAAGGGAACTGAGTCCATCAATAGGTTTATTGTCAGACTTAAAGAATCATCTGTAGAGGACTTCTCTCCCTGTGTAAGTGGTTTATCTTTTGGATTGGCAATGTTTTTACAATGGAATAAAAACTCTAGCCTGATGAAATCGCCATTTGCAGGCAGAGGGTTGGTTTGTGATAGAATACAGGGTTTGCCATTATTTTGGAGAATGACCTTCTCTTTGCTATACTGTAAAAAAGCAAGAGTCATTGCAGAGATACTTCCACTAGCGACTACCGCACCTGCTTCTTTGGGAGTAAAAATGAGAGTGGCTTGGATATAGGCTCCGTTTTTTTCCCACATAGATATGGATTTATTAATACTATGTCCCCAAGTGCTACTAGAGACTATAATAAATACAAAAATGCTAGCGAGCTGTTTCAATTATAGTTCTCCCTTTTGTATATCTGCCCTCTGGTAGAGCCAATCCAAATATTCATTGATTCTTTTGCTGTAGAGTGTACGCCGGTATTCTTTTTCGACCTGCTCATGGATAGAGGAAAATGTGGGAAGATTATCGTTTTCATCAAGAAATTTTTTGGAGTTTTTGCTATAGAAGGTTTGTAGATCTTTTTCTGCGACCGGTTTTGCCTTTAGCTCGGTAATGATATTTTCTACCATAGCTCTGGAAATATCCTGCCTCAGGCCCTTGTTTTCTTGTAAAAAATTGGTTTCTACAGCTCTCTGGATAAACAGTTCTTCTTCAATCAGCCTTTTGAGTAGGAATTCTTTTTGGGATTTGCTGGGAGCTTGCTTGTTGGAGGGAGCATTCCTTTGTAGCAATAACTCATAATTCTTGCGTTTTAGTTCTACTCCATTCACAACGGCAATCACATCCTTACCAGGAAGGCTATTTTTTTCCAAGATACCTGCAAGAGATAGGATAAATCCAGATACAATCCCTAACCATAGGAGAATTGGGAACTTTTTAGAGTCGTTGTTTTGCTTCATTTCTTCTAACTTGTTTTGCAAGACATAGCTTGCTAACTGTTTTTTGGGCAAGTTTCTCTTTTTTTTAGTTCAGCTTTTGTAGTTTATACTATATCGCTTATTTTTGCTTTTTAATTATTTTCCGCTCAACCTAATTAGCCGTCTAAAATTTCTCAAAATTAAGATACTTTTATTAAGAATGGTAAATTTTCTGTATCGGTCAATCAAAAAAGTAAAAGGAACGATGCCTAGGGGTAGTGCTTTGTAATCTGTTGCTTCCATAGATTGTACCTCTTTGTTACTATTTATAATAGCCTGTTTAGTAATGAAGCTACAGGCTCTTGCAGCTTTTTGTTAGCGTAAGAATAAACTTATTTTCAAATACGCTGTAGGTTACCCAATGTATAAATGACTTGACCCTGAACTGAGAGTATACAGAGTTTATTTGTGCCTTTGGGTTGAGTTTTTCTGTCTGGGAAAGATTTGGCAAACGATGCCGAGTGATAGAATCTTCGTTGTAAGGCTAGTACGTATCATAAATAAGGAAAAAAATGACTGAAAAACACCTTGTCTTTGGTGCCCGTGGGGCAGTTGGGCGTGAAATAGTTAAACAACTTGAAGAAAAAAACTCAGATGTCTATGCCCAGTATTTCCGTTCCACTTCTTCCCATGAAAATGAAATTCAAATTGATCTTCTAGATAAATCCGACACTGTAAAAAAAAGTGAAGGCTTTGCTTACGTGTATCTGGCAGTTGGCTTTCCCTATTCTAGTAAATCTTGGAAAAAGTCCTGGCCCTTAGCCATGCAAAATATAGTCAAAGCAGCAGAAGTAAATGGCTTGAGACTTATTTTTCTAGATAACATTTATATGTATGGCCATTCTCCTTTACCTATTCCCTTTGATGAAGAGACAGGGCAAAATCCACCCAGTCAAAAAGGACTGGTTCGGAAAGAAGTTGCTGGTCTTTTCATGCAGAAGATAGAGGAAAACAAAATACAAGGACTAATCGCCAGGGCTCCTGATTTTTTTGGCCCCAGACTCTATTTCGTGTTGCATTACGCCGCTTAGCGTTATCGCTTCATTAACAATGCTATTGATCATATTCGGTACATGCACTACATCTTTTTCTGTTTCGTCCTGATTCGCCTCAAGTCTTGATAGTATCAATAGATCTTCGATTAGTGTTTGCATTCTTGTAGTTTGTGCGCGCATCTGTCTGATAAATGCCAGCCACTCTGGTGGACAAAGATCATCATCAACGAAACTCTCTAAATAACCGGAAACAACTGTCAAAGGAGTGCGCAGCTCATGTGATGCATTTGCAATGAAGTCTTTACGCATCTGATTGATTTTTAAATTTTCTGATACATCCCGGGCGACCAGTAACTTCTGCATATCACCATAGGGACTAACTCTAAGTTCAAGTTGCAATGTGGCGTTAACTGGAGATTTAAAGTTAAATATCTCCTGTGCGCTTGGATTTTCACGATTTATATAATTGGTTAAATCATTTTTGCGCAATAAGTTTGCGATTCTTAGTCCGGAATCCTTTGGCCATATGATTCCCAAATATTCTTCAGCCTTTTTATTTGCCCAATCGATTTCGCCATTTAGTCCAAGAACGATGACTGCATCAGGTAAAGCACCAGTTGCTTTCTGAAAACGATTAAGAAAGCGACTTAGCTTTTTTTCGCGAGTTGAATGGCGTTCCCTGATTTGTTCAATTTCCTTGCAGATATCATCTACAAACCCACTTTGCTCGGGCCCATAAGTATGGTGTCTTTTTCTTAGCCAGATTAATAATTGCTTAAATTGATAATACTGCCAGAAATAAAAAAGGATCAGCCCTGTCGCCAGACAAACAGCATAAGCATTGAAAATAAAGCCTATAAACAGCGAGAAAGAAATTACGAATAAAAATCTTCTGACATCGTAACTCATGTTAAAACCTAAAATAGATTATTTTGCAGAGAAGCGATAGCCCACACTCCGGACAGTTTGAATAAACTTATCAAAACCGTATGGCTCGAGCGTTTTTCTCAAACGGCGAATATGCACATCAACGGTTCTTTCTTCCACATAGACATTTTCACCCCAAACCTGATCTAGTAATTGAGAACGACTGTAGACACGTTCTGGATGTAAGATAAAAAAATGTAATAATTTAAACTCGGTTGGACTGATATCAATAATGGTACCTTCAGCAGTAACACGATAGGTTTCAGGGTCGAGCCTAAGTCCGTTTACCTCGATCACTTCAGATTCATCATTCTTGGAATATCGTCTCAACACCGCTTTTACACGGGCAACCAGTTCCTTGGTTGAAAATGGTTTGGTGATGTAATCATCAGCACCCGTTTCCAAACCCAAGACCTTATCAGTCTCTTCGCTTTTGGCCGTTAACATAATAATCGGGATATCACGGGTTTCAGGTACGGTGCGTAAGCGTCTGGCGTAATCAATGCCGCTCATACCCGGCAGCATCCAATCCAGTAATATCAGATTAGGTTTAGAAGCCCGCAAATTGTTCTTCGCTTCATCAACGTCATTCGCTTCAGCGCAGTCATAGCCCTCTTTCATCAAGGCATATCCCAACATATCGCGAATAGCTTCTTCGTCTTCAACAATAAGAATCTTGTCTTTTGTCTTCTGCAATTCTGTCTCAAACATGCGCGATATTAGATAGGAAGAATATTACAACTTAATGACACAAAATTTAATAAAAAAGAACGAACTAAATGATTAAATGAAAGAAGGTGCCGGTTTTGTTAATTGTTCTGTCAGCTACGTTTAACATTTTTGTCATGTTTTATTCATTTCTTTGCAACAGACAAGTTTTACTTTAAGCAAACTTCAAGTTAGGGAGGCTCTCTCTTATGAGATTGTCGGAAATTTGATTTTTCTTAAAAACTTACGTTAACGGAAGGAGAACTATGGTGTTTATAAAGACACATTTTAAAGCACTGCTAGGATCGATTTTGATTGGATCGATGGCAGCATTATCCATGCCAGCAATGGCCACCAATGAAGCCATGATGGATTTATTAAAGATCTTGAGAGATAAAGGCAGCATTACCGCTGAAGAGTATGAACTACTTGCCAACGCCAGTGCCGCTGACAAAGAAAAAGCTGAAGGCGCTGCGGCAGAAGTTAAAGCTGAAGTAAAGGAAGCAACTAAATCGCTTCCTAAAATTACAACCAAAGGAAAACTTCAGTTCGAAGATAAAAAGAACGGCAACAAGTTCCGAATTGGTGGTCGTTTAATGGCTGACACAACCTGGGGGCTAGGCGATGTAGATTTTGAAGGCGAAGGCGGTACGCCAGTCACTGAGTTTCGTCGTGCTCGTCTGTACGTAAGCGGTGTCTTCCAAGAATTCTGGAAATATAAATTTCAATACGATTTTGCGGCTGATCAAAGTGGCGCAAATCCAAATACCGCTGGTATACGTGATGCTTATCTTGCTTACACCGGCTTCAAACCCGTTAGTGTAACTGTAGGCCATCATAAAACGCCATTAAGTATGGAAGAACTTACCAGTTCAAAATACATCACCTTCATTGAGCGTTCGCAGATGGTAAATGGTATTGTGACTGATGCGGGCGGTGGCCGTCAGTATGCCTTGACAGCTAAGGGATACTTCAATGATATGTTTACCGCATCGGCTTCGGTTTATGCTGGTACTGCAAATGAAGATACAGCTGAAGATCAATCAGGTTTTGTTGGCCGTTTAACTTTTTCACCAATACATGAAAAGACCCAAGCGGTTCACTTGGGTGTAGGTTTCAACAGACATAAAGCGGTAAATGGTGGTATTGATATGGATGCTGAACCAGAGGTACACCCGGGTGCTGATATCGTAGAAACTGATGCAGATGATCATGAAACAGCAACCGTATTTGTTGCTGAAGCAGCGGGGGTTTGGGGCCCCTTATCACTACAAGCTGAGTATGCCACAGCTGACGTTGAAGATAGCCCAACAGAGCGTGATGTTACCGCGGATGCCTGGTACGTCTATGGTAGTTATTACCTGACAGGTGAAAATCGTCGTTATGACTGGAAAGGCGGTGCATTCAAGCAAACCAAGGTTAAGAATCCATTACATAAAGGTGGTATGGGTGCTTGGGAAGTAGCACTACGTTATACCAGTGGTGAGTTCGAAAACGCTGATGCTGCAGATTCTGATGAAGCAGATATCCTGACTATGGGCATAAATTGGTATCCAAGTAACAACATCCGTTTCTCGGCAAACTATGTCAATGTGCTTGATGCTAGCGATGGCGCATTAAGAGAAATTGGCGGTGAACTGGAAACCGGGGCAGAGGCTGATGATGCTGAATATCTGATTGCTCGTGCTCAATGGTATTTCTAGGCAAACATTGCATTAACTATAAAAAACCCTGCTTCGGCAGGGTTTTTTAACTTGCCCACTTATTCCCTCGGTAACCGTTTTAAAAATCTCTCACCTATTTTGATTATAAGAACTCAGTTAAAAAATCATCTTTTTGAATAATAGAAGTTAATTGCACCTGATGATAAATTAATAAGTGTAAAGGGATTTAACAAATATATAAGGAGATATATCATGAATATAATCAAAACATTTTTCCTCTCGCTGATTCTAGCTTTCTCTTTAAACATCAATGCAGCAGATGCGATTAATATCAATACTGCCGATAAAGAATCTCTGATGATGCTAACGGGTGTAGGCGAAAAACGTGCCGAAGCCATTATTAATTATCGCGACCAAAACGGTCCGTTTAAATCGGTTGATGAACTGGCGAATGTGAAAGGAATTGGTGAAGGCACTCTTGATAAATACAAAGATAAGCTGGTCGTATCGGAATAAACATTAAATCTTTTTGAGAATTAAAGCCCCGTCAGGGGCTTTTTTATTGCGTATGTCATGACTTTCTTGTCGAGTGTGCCTGTCCAAAGTATGCTTTGCACACAATTTAATAGTCAAGATTACAGATGGATCAAGAGTATCAGCCAAAACAAATAGAATCCTCTATTCAAGCTCATTGGGATAATACAAAGGCCTTTAAGGTTAGCGAGGATCCGAATAAAGAAAAGTTCTATTGCTTATCTATGTTTCCTTATCCTAGCGGTAAGTTACATATGGGGCATGTTCGTAACTACACCATTGGTGATGTCATTAGTCGTTATCAACGTATGAAAGGCAAGAATGTTTTACAGCCCATGGGCTGGGATGCATTTGGTTTACCAGCCGAAGGCGCGGCAATAAAAAATAATGTGCCACCTGCAAAATGGACTTATGAAAATATTGACTACATGCGCGGCCAACTCAAGCGGCTGGGATTTGCCTACGACTGGGATCGAGAGATCGCTACCTGTAGCCCAGATTATTATCGCTGGGAACAATGGTTCTTCACAAAATTGTATGAAAAAGGCCTGGTATATAAAAAGACGGCGATGGTGAACTGGGACCCGGTTGATCAAACTGTATTGGCAAATGAACAAGTGATTGATGGGAAAGGCTGGCGCTCTGGTGCCGAAGTTGAACGTCGTGAGATTCCACAATGGTTTTTGAAGATTACAGATTATGCTGATGAATTACTGCAAGACCTGAAACAACTTGAAGGTTGGCCAGATGCAGTACGCACAATGCAAGCAAACTGGATAGGTCGTTCTGAAGGTGTTGAAGTTGATTTTCAGGTTGAAGGACAGGATGAGGTATTAACCATCTATACCACTCGTCCAGATACTATCATGGGCGTCAGTTATCTCGCCGTTGCGGCCGAACATCCATTGGCATTAGCGGCCGCTGATAACAATAAACAGGTACGTGCATTTATTGAACAATGTAAAAGTGGAAGTACATCAGAATTAGCGATAGAAACCATGGAGAAAAAAGGCGTACCGCTTAACATCAATATAACGCATCCTATTAGTAAGGAAACCATTCCGTTGTGGGTCGCAAACTTTGTACTAATGGGTTACGGGACAGGTGCGGTGATGGCAGTCCCTGCGCATGATCAACGAGATTGGGAATTTGCACAGCAATACGATATTCCAATGAAACCAGTTGTCTTTCCCATTGATGGCAGCGATCTGGAACTATCGCAAGGCGCTTATACGGAGAAAGGTATGTTAAAGAACTCAGGTGAGTTCGATGCAAAAACTTCAGCACAAGCATTCGATGCAATTGCGGACTATGTAGAAAAAAATAACTGCGGTTCACGTCAGATCAATTACCGATTACGTGACTGGGGTATCTCCAGGCAACGTTACTGGGGATGTCCAATCCCGATTATCAATAGTAAAAACGGTGAGGCGCTGGCGGTACCCGAAGGTGATTTGCCTGTGGTGCTGCCTGAAGATATTGAATTCGAAGGTATTAGTTCACCGATTAAATCCATGTCAACCTTTATTAATGTTGAAGCGCCTGATGGTAGCGGCATGGCAGAACGGGAAACGGATACATTTGATACCTTCTTTGAATCTTCCTGGTATTTTGCGCGCTATTGTTGCCCGGATAATGAGACTGCGATGCTGGATGATCGAGCTGATTATTGGTTACCTGTTGATCAATATATTGGTGGCGTTGAACATGCCATCCTGCATTTATTGTACGCGCGATTCTTTCATAAATTGATGCGCGACCTTGGACTGGTGAATTCAGACGAACCTTTCAGTAATTTACTCACTCAAGGTATGGTATTAAAAGATGGGTCGAAGATGTCAAAATCCAAGGGTAACACCGTTGACCCACAGGACTTAATCGATCAATACGGCGCCGATACGGTCAGACTATTTATGATGTTCGCTTCACCGCCAGAACAAAGTCTCGAGTGGTCTGACTCTGGTGTTGAAGGCGCATATCGCTTTCTGAAACGATTATGGAAACTTGCTTATGAACATATTGCGCAAGATATCACTGTCATGTTGGATAAGGATTCATTATCACCAACACAAAAAGAAATACGTCGTCGAATCCATTTAACCATTCATAAAGTTAATGACGATATTGGTCGGCGTTATACCTTTAACACAGCGATTGCAGCCGTGATGGAAATGATCAATGCCTTATCTCGCATGAAAATGGAAAACAATAATGACCACGCCATTATGCGAGAAGGGATAGAAACTGCAGTGTTATTACTCGCACCGATTGTGCCGCATGTCACTGATGCTTTGTGGCAAGCCTTGGGCCATACAGAAGCATTAATAGATACAAGCTGGCCCAATACTGACGAAAGTGCATTGGAGCAAAATGAAGTGGAGATCATTGTTCAAGTTAATGGAAAACTACGTGGCAAGATAATCGTTGCCAAAGATGCCAATAAAGAGGATATGGAAAAACTCGCGATAGCAGATGAAAACGCGGCAAAGCATATTGCCGATAAAACCATTAAAAAAATTATCGTGGTGCCTAATCGGCTGGTGAATATTGTCGTCGCTTAATGGTAAGATGAACTTCATGAAACTACGATTACAATTCCAAACGATGCAACATCTGCTCTTGTTGCTGACAATAAGCTCATTGACAGCTTGCGGCTTTCAATTGCGTGGCGCCCAACTAAGTGGTTTTACTGCGTCCAATATTTATGTTGAACAAGAACGTGCTGCCAGACTCAGTGAGCAAGTCAAACTTCAACTGGAAGGCGCCGGCGTTAAGCTGATGGAAAATCCCCAGGACGCAAGCTATGTAATCAGCCTGAAAAATGAAAACTTTGAACGGTCTGTTCTTAGCGTTTCTGCGGCTACCGGTAAAGTAGAGGAATACTTGATTACTTATACTGCGAGTATGGATGCAAGTGAAAGAGGTGGCGAACAACTCGTCAGCAATGATGTGATTAAATTATCACGGGATTATGCTTTTGATGAGGGCGCTGTTCTCGGTACTTTTTCAGAAGAGACCGTAATTCGCGAGGATTTAGTTTTTCGTGCATCTAGTCAGGTATTACGAAGGCTACAGGCATTAATCGTCGGACAACAATAACCAGCGCATGCGTCTAAAACCGGAGCAGCTTGTCTCCCACATACAACGTGGCGATTTAGCTCCTGTCTATTTCATTAGCGGCGACGAACCCTTACAAAGACTGGAGTCAATCGATCGATTGAGAAACGCTGCCAGAAATCAGGGCTTTGATGAGCGCAATGTATTCAATATTGATAAGTCATTTGATTGGCAATCCATTAATCAGGCTAATGCGAATCTATCGCTATTTGCCAGTCGTCGTATATTAGAATTAAGGATGCAATCACCCAAACCGGGTAAAGAAGGCGCGGCCGCAATTCTTGATGTGCTTGAGGCCAACAACCCTGATAATTTATTAATCATCAGTGCCGATAAAATGGATAAAAGCGTACAAAATACAAAATGGGTCAAGGCGATTGATAAATATGGTGTAATCATTCAGGTCTGGCCAATCGGTTCCGCTCAATTACCGGATTGGATACAAGCGCGCTTTCGTGAACAAAATAAAAAAATAAATGGCGATGCAGCGAGGTTCATTGCCCAGCGTGTTGAAGGTAATCTATTAGCTGCACGCCAGGAAATCGATAAACAGGTTCTTCTATATGAAAAAGAGAGTATTGAGCTAGAAGACATCATGTCCGCAATTACTGATAGTGCAAGATATGATGTATTCAATATGATTGAATCAGCATATCTTGGTGCGGCAGAGCGAACAAAATTAATGCTTACCGGTTTACGTAAAGAAGGCGCTGAACCGATGGCTTTATTCGGTGCATTTATGTGGGAATTCAGACGAACCTGTTCGTTTGCCCATGAAAAAAATAATGGTGCGAATATTGAGCAGCTTTATCGTAATTATCGAATTTGGGACAGCAAAAAACGTGCTATTGATCGAGTATTAACGCGTCATAAACTCAAACAATTAGATAAACTACTGGCGTATTGCGCTACTGTCGATAGAAATTTAAAAAGCTCAGATAAACAACTTGCTTGGAGTAAACTTGAACTTTTGCTATTAACGCTTGCTGGAATAGAAACGAATTTAATTTAAATACCATGAACATACACTCTTATATGCTGGAAGTCGGGCAGCAAGCTAAAACTGCAGCCAGCTTGATGGCGCGAGCTGAAACTGATAGTAAAAATACAGCTTTGAACTTTATTGCTGAAGAGGTCATGTCGAACAAAGAAAAGCTGTTATCTGCAAACAATCAAGATTTACAGACTGCTAAAAAAAATAAGCTTGAAGACGCATTACTTGATCGACTCGAGCTAACAAATGAACGTGTTGATGCGATGGCTGAAGGATTATCACAAGTCTCGGCCTTGCCCGACCCAGTTGGAATGATTACCGATCTCGCGCCACGTCCTAGCGGCATTAAAGTGGGACAAATGCGTGTGCCTTTGGGTGTTATCGGCATCATTTACGAATCGCGGCCAAATGTAACCGCGGATGCGGCGAGCTTATGTTTGAAATCAGGCAATGCCACAATCCTGCGCGGTGGTTCAGAAGCGATTCATTCCAATCAGGCAATCGCAGCCTGTATTCACACCGGACTGGAAAAAGCAAAACTTCCCAAAGATGCCGTACAAGTGATAAATACCACTGATAGACAGGCAGTGGGGGAGTTACTTTCGTTAGAGGGTTACGTGGATGTTATCGTACCCAGAGGCGGGAAGGGCTTAATTGAGCGGATTAGTCATGAAGCAACGATGCCCGTCATCAAACATCTGGATGGAATTTGTCATATATATATCGATCGATATGCAGATATTGATATGGCTGTCGCCATTGCATTTAATGCTAAAACACAACGGTATGGAACATGTAATACCATGGAGAGTTTATTGATAGCAGACGAAGTTGCAACGGAAGTCATACAAAAACTGATGCCTGAATATAATAAAAAAGGTGTTGAAGTACGCGGTTGTGAGCAATCAATGAAAATCGACAGCTCAATCATGAAAGCCAGTGAAGAAGACTATGCGACTGAATATTTAGCGCCGATACTTTCACTAAAAATTGTTAAGGATATAGATGAAGCGATAGCGCATATTGCAAAATTCGGATCACAACATACGGATGCGATCGTCACTAAGAATTATGAGAATACTCAACGATTTCTACGCGAAGTAGATTCCAGCTCCGTCATGGTTAATACATCAACGCGATTTGCAGATGGATTTGAATACGGATTAGGTGCTGAAATTGGAATCAGTACCGATAAGTTTCACGCCAGGGGTCCGGTTGGTCTGGAAGGTCTGACATCAAAAAAATATGTCGTTTTGGGCAATGGCCATATTAGAACCTAGATTGTATTGAAAATAATCGATCTTATATTCATAATTTTATTAATGCATATCACTGATGTTTCATGCGGCCAATAGGAATTTTAGGCGGCACGTTTGACCCCATACATCAAGGACACCTCGCCATTGCCACTCAGGCTTTACAGCTTGGCCTTGAATCGATTTTTTTTGTGCCTGTGAATATCCCACCTCATCGAGATAAGCCACTAGCGAATGAGTTGAATCGAAAAAAAATGGTAGAACTGGCCATCCAAAATATTGATAACTTTTTTCTCGACTGTCGCGAGATAGAACGTAATGATGTGTCTTACTCCATTGATACGATCAAATCATTTCGTGCTGACTATAAAGAACTGCCTTTGTGTATGATACTAGGCAAGGATGCGTTCAATCAGATCGATAGCTGGCACCAATGGGATGCATTACTTGATTACGCACATATTATTGTGGCGGATAGAGTTAATAATAAACAGAAAATCAATAACAATATCGATAAGTGGCTGCGAAAACACCTTACGGACAGTTATGAAACACTCGAACGATATTCTTGTGGGCGAATATTTTTTATGCCGACAACATTAAATAATATGTCCTCTTCCTTTATCAGGGATGCAATCTCAAAAGACGATAACCTGGCTGATTTTTTGCACCCTTCAACTATCGACTTTATTCGCAGACAACATTTGTATCAGGAAACTAAATGACAGAAGCACAATCTCTGCTTGATACCGTTCTAGAAACGTTAAACGATTCGAAAGCTTTAGATATAAACGTCTTCGAAGTCTCCAAGTTGACCAGCATTGCTGATTTTATGATTATTGCCAGTGGTCGCTCAAATCGCCAAGTCAGTGCCATTGCAGAAAAGGTCGTTCAACAAGCTAAAGCAAATGGCACGATACCATTAGGTGAAGAAGGGCGAAAGCAAGGTGAATGGGTGCTGGTCGATCTCGGCGATATTATCGTACACATCATGCATCCTGAAACTCGTGAATATTATCAACTTGAAAAGCTCTGGCAGGACACGGAAAAAAAACTGGGACGTAATTAATACATGCGTATCAATATTATTGCGGTTGGAAAGCGCATGCCTGACTGGATTGATAAAGCATTTAATGAATATAACAAACGCCTGCCTAATCAGATCGAGCTCATACTAACTGAGATAACGCCCGCAAATCGTAATCGTAAAAATAGTGTTGAACAGTATCAACGGGAAGAAGAAAAACGTATTTTGAACAGACTGGATATTGATTCATTCTGTATTTTACTCGACGAACAAGGAAAGCCTCTGAACAGTATTGATCTTGCCAATAAGCTAAATAGCTGGATTGATGATCAACAACCTGTCAGCTTCTTGATAGGAGGGCCTGATGGCGTTAGCAAGAAAATCAAGCAACATGTACAGGAGACCTGGTCGCTTTCCGCACTAACAATACCTCATGCGCTAGTTCGAGTGTTACTAATTGAACAGATTTACCGAGGCTGGACTATTATAAATAAACACCCTTACCACCGAGAATAAATGATTTTCGGTTATAAATAATCATCAAGGTGATTGTTTATAAACTCTTCAAGATTCCAGTCACTATGTGACAGTCGGTTTTTATATTTTGGACTTATAACATATGCAAATGCATTTACCTTTTCTTCACCACATTCAACTGTTACTTTAACCCTGTCGTATAGCACGTCTTCAAAATCATCTAGTGCGTTTAATGCTGTTGAATCTATATCGAAATAGATAATGCCCTCTGTCATAGAATCAGGGTCTGGAATAATGGCAGGATAAACGCGATTCTTAATAGTATTTCGTCTGTAACCGAAGAGCATGGCAGGTTTTGAAAGATATTGCTCACCAGTCACAGCAAGCATGACACTCTTCGCTTGCAGGGTGCCGTAGGCAAAAACATTGACCAGCATTAGCCGAGTCAAACGCTAAAACTGTTACCAGCGAAATAACACCCACTGCGGCACATTAGTATCATCCAACGCACTGCGGCGTGTATCAAGCTCACCATTACCATTATCGTCGAGTAAATAATAAGCAGGGCCGACAACTGGCGTCACTTTCACCATGTAAAGATGGCCATTAACTCGGTATTCTTCAATCACAGCATCATCTTTACGAATAATGGTGACTTCAGGTTCTATACTCTCGCCACTTTCAAGTGGATCGGGTAACTCTGGTGGTTCTGGTATCGGCTCCAGTCCGCCCGGATTAGTATTGCCGGCAAAACACAGACTCGAGAATAACAAACTGGTAAATACTAAATATTTATAATTCATGTTCCTGATTCCTGCAGGTTTATTGCATAACTTTAACACCACATATGCATCATATGAAGCCTTGGAATAGTGATGCTATAGACTTTTTCAAAAATAATTGAATATGCGGTTTTTTTGACTTGAAACTGTCATAATTGTTTCTTCAAAATATTATCTGCTTATGAATGAACAGACCCTTGTATTAGTCGACGGCTCTTATTATTTATTTCGCGCATATCATGCAGTTCGCGGACTATCTAATTCAAAAGGTGAACCAACCGGTGCAATTTATGGCGTGATCAATATGATCAAAAAGCACCTGTCAGAAGGTGGGCCAGATTATTTTGCAATCGTTTTCGATGCCAAAGGCGACACCTTTCGCAACGAAATGTACAGCGAATACAAGGCAAATCGACCACCCATGCCGGATGATTTGGCCAGTCAGATCCAGCCATTACATGACATCATTCGAGCAATGGGTATCCCATTATTAATCATCGATGGTGTTGAGGCCGACGATGTCATTGCCACTTTATCGCGACAGGCTGAACAGGAAAATATCAAAACCATCGTCTCTACCGGTGATAAAGATCTGGCGCAGATGGTTAACGACAAAATACATCTAATCAATACCATGAATAATCTTTATCTTGATCCGGAAGGCGTCGAAAAGAAATTTGGTATTCCACCTGACAAAATCATTGATTACCTGACCTTGATGGGTGACAGCGTCGATAATATCCCAGGGGTGCCAAAGGTCGGACCGAAGACAGCAGTTAAGTGGATTAAGGAATATGGGTCATTAGATGAGATCATCAAACATGCGGATGAGATCAAGGGGAAAGTAGGTGAAAACCTGAGAGAGTTTCTTCCTAATATTCCGCTAACTAGAGAACTGGTGACATTAAAATATGATGTTGAACTGAATTTCAGTCCACATGAATTGATTCTTGATGATGAAGATACAGCCAGTTTAAAACAGGCCTTTCGATATTGGGAATTCAAAACATGGTTGGCACAACTAAACGATGATGAGCCAATAGAACAGGCTTCACTTGAAGTATCTGAAAGTGGAGAAAAAAATTACCATATCATTTACAGCAATGAAGAACTGGACAATTGGATCGCAAAACTTGAACAAGCCGACTTAATTTCGATCGATACTGAAACAACCAGCCTGAATTATATGGAAGCAGAGATTGTCGGCCTTTCATTTGCTGTCACTCTAAATGAAGCGGCCTATCTACCTTTAGCACATGACTATGCAGGGGCGCCAATACAATTGGATAGAGATAGTGTATTAGCAAAGCTAAAACCGCTATTGGAGGATAAAGCCAGATGCAAGATTGGCCAAAATCTCAAATACGATAAAGAAGTACTGGCAAACTATGGTATCGAACTAAACGGCATTCAACATGAC
>JBCCHP010000014.1:0-17535 GCA_039028675.1 Pseudomonadota bacterium
AAAGCCTGGAAAATCACTAAAAGAACAAACAGTATTATTAATTGATGACATATTGGATGAAGGTATCACCCTTGCCGCAATTACTGAATACTGTAAAAAACAGGGCGCGAAAAAAGTGTATACGGCAGTGCTTGCTGATAAACAACTCAATAAAGAAAGATGCATCAATAAAGCAGACTTTACCGGTGTTGAAGTACCTGACCGATATGTTTTTGGTTATGGTATGGACTATGAAGAATATCATCGTAATATAAATGGTATCTATGCCCTTAAAAACTTATGAGTAAACTGGCAATTATTGGCGGAACCGGGCTGACAAAAATTCCCGGCTTAGCAATTAGAGATGAAATAGAGTGTGATACAAAATGGGGCAACCCATCTTCACCTTTAATCATTGGTGAGTTTTCTAAACAAGAAATATTATTCTTGCCAAGACATGGTCACCCGCATGTCATCCCTCCACATAAGGTTAACTATCAGGCAAATATACAGGCGTTGTATGATCATGATGTCAGTCAAATTATCGCTGTCAATGCTGTAGGTGGAATAACCAGCGAAGCAACACCTTGTAAGATTATCATTCCCGATCAAATAATCGACTATACACATGGTCGTATTGATACATTTTATGAAGACGGTTTATCAGAAGTCATGCATATTGATTTTACTTCACCATATTCAGAAATAGTCAGAGACCAATTGATTCATGCTGCAGAGGTATGTGATATTAATATTATGAGAACTGGTACCTATGGCGTCACTCAAGGACCCCGTTTGGAAACAGCGGCTGAAATCAATAAACTGGAAAGAGATGGCTGCGATATTGTCGGAATGACCAGTATGCCAGAAGCCAGCCTTGCACGTGAATTATCAATTCACTATGGCTGTTGTGCTCTGGTTGTTAACTGGGCCGCAGGAAAAACAGATGAAATTATTACAATGGAAATTATTGAATCCAATTTACAGCAAGGAATGAGAAATGTTTTGAACTTGATTGAAACGCTACTTTCAAAATAAATGTGAGTTTGCTCGACACAAAAAATATCAATTGCCCTTATTGCGGTGAACAAATTGAAATTGTCATTGATACCAGTGTGCTGGATCAGCAGTATATAGAAGACTGTGAAGTATGTTGTCGACCAATAGAATTATCCGTACAGATTAATAATAACGATAGTGTAATAACACCGAGACATGAAAACGAATAATCAGGAAATAAATCGAAGAACATTCATAAAATCAGCCAGTACTTGTGCATTTTGCTTAGGAACAGGCTCAATATTCACGGGACTAAGCAGAGACATTTTTGCCGATGAATATCAATTAAATGCAAATAACGAATTAATCGTCGACAAATCAGTATTTGCCTCAGCCGATGAAAATATATTAATTAAACATACTGATAGCAAGTTTCCGATCAGTTTAAAAAGTATAGGTGATGATCAATATTTAGCGCTTTCAATGAAATGTCCTCATCAGGGCGGCAAAGCCGAATGGAATAAAGATCACTATGTTTGCACCACGCACGGTGCCAGATTTGCTGAGACTGGCGAAGTCATTAGAGGACCAACAACTAATAATCTGACATCTTTCCCAGTCAATGTAATTGATTCAAAAATTCATATAAAAATCGAGTGAAATATTATAAACGACTAACCTGAATGACCAGACCAAACATTGGATGATCAAAATAATGTATTTCATTCAATTTTACTTTTCTTGAACTCTTCAGATTTACGGGAATAATATCAAGATCTATGGCGGCTACATTATCAATAACAATCGAATCATCTACTTCCGATTTTATTCGATATAGCTCAGGTATTGATGCAAAGTAAGTTAAATCAACATCGATATGCAAGTAAAAGCCACTACGAATACGTATAGAACCATCGATAATTTTGTTGGGCTGAATAATATCTTCAATAAATGCCGGCTCCTCAAATATTTCTTGAGCTTCAGTAGTCAGATTTTCATTCGTTTGTTGCATAGATTCATCCAGCTTCTGTACATGTACGAAGCGTGAATCGCGACGCTCTAATGCGGGTTGCTGCCAAGAATAATGAATCAAGGGACGATAAGCGCTTGATAATTTAAACGCCTGATTTGTCCCGGCCAGGCGATTCTTTGCCACAGGTAGTAATGAAAAAGGAACTTGAGGATCATCTATTTCATCTTCCGGGATCAATTCAATCAAATTGGCGCGAGGAGCATATTCATCTGCCTGCCAAAGTTCACCATCAAATGTCGGATTCAATCGCTCAAATAAAACGATTTCAACCTGATACCATGATTCTTCAGCAAACGAGTAAGAACTCAACATGAAAAAAACAAAAAATAAACTGCCTTGAACGACTTTCATATGCATATTATGCCGCATCTTTTAATGCAATTTCATGAAAAAGCGATTCGAGTATCTCGAGTCGACTTTCCATATCCGGTAAAGTTTGGTGTATACGTAATTTATCTTGCCCATCAAGTCTGAAACGATGCGGATCATTTTGTATTAATTGAATCAAGCGAGTTGGATCAATATTAGCTTTTTCTTCAAATAGAATTCTGCCACCCTCCTGTCCTACATCGATTTTTCTAATACCTAGCGGCATCGCTAATTGTTTGAGTCTACCGATTGCAAAAAGGTTCTTTACCGCCAGTGGTAATAAGCCAAAACGATCAATCATCTCTTCCTGAATCTCCTGTAATTCATCTTGTGTTTTAGCGCTGGCAATTCGCTTATACATAATGAGTCGTAAATGCACATCTGGCAGGAAATCTTCTGGAATCAATGCTGGCTCACGTAAATCGATTTCGGCGCCATGATCCAACGGTCGATCGAGTTCGGGTTGTCTTCCCTCTTTCATCGCATGAACTGCACGTTCGAGTAACTCCATATACAAGCCAAAACCAATCTCCTGGATATGACCACTCTGGCCTTCTCCCAGGATTTCGCCCGCACCACGTATTTCTAAATCATGCGTCGCAAGGGTAAAGCCAATACCGAGTTCTTCCAGCGCCTCAATCGCCTCTAATCGCTTGATTGCATCGACCGTCATAGATTTTCTGGGAGGAACTATCAAATAGGCATAGGCTCGATGATGCGAACGCCCTACTCTGCCACGTAATTGATATAGTTGCGCCAAACCAAATTTATCTGCGCGATCAATAATAATCGTATTGGCTGTCGGGACATCAATACCTGTTTCTATTATTGTCGTACAGACAAGTACATTGAATCGCCGATGATAAAAATCCAGCATGATTGATTCGAGCTGTTTCTCCGGCATTTGACCGTGAGCATATTGCACACGCGCCTCGGGTAATAGCTTTTCAACTTCTTCTGCAGTCTTTTCAATCGTCTTGATATCGTTGTGCAGAAAAAATACCTGGCCACCCCGTTTTATCTCCCTCAGTATTGCCTCTTTCAACAGCACATTATTTCGCTCACGTACAAAGGTTTTAACGGCCAATCTCCGCGAGGGTGGTGTAGCAATAATGGATAACTCACGCAAATCAGATAATGCCATATTTAGTGTTCTGGGTATGGGTGTTGCGGTTAAAGTGAGTACATCAATTTCGGCACGTAGCGCTTTAAACTTTTCTTTCTGACGAACACCAAATCGATGTTCCTCATCAATGATAATTAGACCAAGATTTTTAAACTTAATATCATCCTGCAGTAACTTATGCGTCCCAATCACAATATCAGCCTTGCCGGCTGCCATATCATTTAAGGCTAAATCGATCTGTTTCTTGGTTCTAAAACGAGATAATAGTTCTATCTTGACTGGCCAGTCAGCAAAGCGATCGATAAAATTTTGATAATGTTGTTGTGCTAATAGAGTTGTTGGTACTAATAAAGCAATCTGTTTATTATTTTGTACGGCGACAAAGGCAGCGCGCATAGCGACTTCAGTTTTTCCAAATCCGGCATCACCACAAACTAGTCTATCCATCGGCTTTTCCGATCGCATATCCTCAATCATGGCGTTAATAGCATCCTCTTGACCAGGCGTTTCTTCAAACGGAAAGGCTTGAGCGAATGCTGCATAGGCATCTTGTTCAAAATGATAGGCTTGTCCTTGCTTGGTCGCCCTTCTTGCATGTAATTCCAGTAATTCAGCTGCCACATCATGAACTTTTTCTGCTGCTTTACGCTTTGCCTTGGCCCATTGCCCACTGCCCAGCTTGTGTAGTGGCGCATGGTCAGGATCAACGCCGGTATATCGTGAAATTAAATCCAGTGCTGCAACCGGCACATAAAGTTTGTCACCATCTGCATATTCAAGATGAATAAATTCACCAGGGATGCCACCCGTTTCCAACATAATTAAGCCGAGATAACGTCCTACACCATGATTTTCATGTACAACTGGCGAACCGATTCTCAATTCAGTGAGATTTTTAACAACGGCATCTGCATCCTGTTGTTTTCGTATTCGTAAGCGACGCTGCGAAACTCGTTCACCAAATAATTGTGCCTCCGTGATCACAGCAATATCTGGTTGATGTATCAGTAACCCATTTTCGATTGGCATTATGCTTATACCGAATTTAATGTTACTACTGATAAAATCGTGCCAATTTTCTACTTTCTCGGGTAGACCTATTGGTTTTAGTAAATCGATAATCGTCTCCCGTCGTCCCTGACTTTCTGCAGCAATTAATACTCTACCCGAATAGGAGTCGATAAAATTCATCAGTAATGCCAGAGGTTTTTTAGCTCTTGCATCAATCGTTAGCGCTGGCGGCATTTCAGACGAGAATGTAATACTTGTTTTCTCATCATCGCCAATATTTGATAAATAAATTTGCGAATGAGGTTTTAGATAATTGAATAGATCATGTGTATGCAGGAATACATCACGAGGTGATAATATTGGTCTCTCTGTATCGTATCGTTCCTGTTCATAACGTGACTCAATATCGTCCCAAAATATCTCAGCAGCTCCAATTACGTCATTATCGACAATCATGACGGCCTCATCAGGAACATAATCAAAGAGCGTACTCGTTTCCTGATAAAAGAGCGGAAGATAATATTCAATACCTGCTGGTGCCAAGCCCTGACTGACATCACGATAGATCGGACACTGATTTGGATTACCTTCAAAGCGAGCACGCCATTGACTTCGAAAGCGTGCAATCCCATCATCGATTAATGGCACTTCTTTAGCAGGTAATACGCGTATGGAATTTACCTTTTCAATTGAGCGTTGCGTATCAATATCAAATGTACGAATGCTATCTATCTCTTCATCGAATAAATCAATTCGAAATGGTGTCTTCGCTCCCATTGGAAATACATCCAGTAAAGAACCACGAATGGAGACTTCGCCATGTTCACTTACCTGATCAACAAATTGATAACCCTGCTCGGTTAATTTTTTTCGGAAAGAATCGAGTACAAGTGTTTCACCTGTTTGCAACATCATGCTGTGATTAGCCAAATAATCAACTGGCATTAATCGATGCATCAATGTGGTCACGGGCACAATCAATATTCCAGAAACCAGTTTTGGTAATTGAAACAGGGTTTGTAAACGCGCTGAGATAATATCCTGATAGGGTGAAAACAAATCATAGGGCAAAGTTTCCCAATCAGGCATTGTCATTACCGGGAAACGTTCTAGATCAGTATTAAATACTTTCACTTCTCGTAATAGATTCTCTGCCTGTACTGAATTCGCAGTTATCACAACCAGGACTCGCTGACTCTCTTGCATAAGATGTGTCAACGCCAGTGCTTTCGCACTGCCATACAATCTTCTCCAATAGGTTTTTGCAGAAGCTGCAGGAATGGCAGGATTAAAAACGCTTTGTCGCGAACTCTCAGACATAAATCGCTTGTTAAATAGTGTTATTGATTTCTGTCTGTATATCTTCCAGCGCAGCGAGTGGGTCACTTGCCTTTGTGATAGGTCGTCCAATAACGAGATAATGACTGCCCGCAGTGATTGCTTCTCCAGGAGTCATAATACGTTTTTGATCATGCTGACTGGCAGATGCAGGACGAATACCAGGTGTAACCAGACAAAAATCTTTTCCGTTTTCATTTTTTAGTTGATTAGCTTCTTGCGCGGAACAGACAACACCGTCTAAACCTGCTTCTTTAGTTAACCCGGCTAAATGTGAAACCTGTTCATCTATACTTCGATTTATCCCGACACTAGCCATATCTCCCTGATTCATACTGGTCAATACTGTTACTGCAATTAATAATGGCTGATGGGAGCACTTATCTACCGCTTCACGCGCAGCAGACAACATGGTTATGCCACCTGAGGCGTGTACATTTAACATCCACACACCCAGAGAAGACGCTGCAGCGCAAGCCTTGGCGACGGTATTGGGAATATCGTGATATTTTAGATCCAGAAAAATGTCATAGCCCTGATTTTGTAATTGTTCGAGCAACATAGGACCACTTGATGTAAATAGTTCTTTTCCAATTTTAAGACGACAAAGTTCTGGTGATAGCTGCTGACATAATGCCAGCGCTGACTGAGCGTCTGGAAAGTCTAATGGCACGATTATACGAGGATTACTCACCAATTACTCCGAACACAGGTTTGAGAGTTGCCCAACTTTTACAACTCGGACATTGCCAATGCAGTAGCTTTGCGTCAAAGCCACAATTATGACATTTATACTTGGCTCGATTTTCAATTAATTGTCCGGTTAATTCTTTGATAGCACTAAGATGCTCATGAGTCTCGCCTTGTGATTTCGCCAGTGTATATTCGATTAGCTTATCCACACCTTTCACTGTTGGTCTGCTTTTTAATTCCTCTGATATAAAGCGTATTGCCGCGTTATCTCCCTCTCTTTCTGCAATGAGTTGTGTCAACAATAACAACGCGCTGATACCACCATAGATATTGACCAACATCCTAAGATAGTCGATAAACTCATCAACGCGATCAAGATGACGATAGCATTCATACATGGGTTGAAGTATTTCGGTCAGATAATCACTATCTTGTGACTCAATTTTTTTAAAGGAACGAATTGCCAGTTTTTCCTTTCCGGTTTGTTGATACATACTTGCTTCCAGCAAACTTGCCCGAACACAATTAGAGTCGAAACTGAAAGCTCGTCTGACATGATCTTTAACCACGCGCATATTACCTTCAGTAAAAGACAAATCTGCTAGCTCACAGTAAAATTGAGCAATCACAGGATCCAGTTGCTTGCCTGAAACCAATTCCAGTTTTCGCCCAATCGCAATTGCCTTTTGCCAGTCTTTCTCCTGCTGATAAATTTCCAGTAATTCCTGATATGCTTGACGTAGATACAACTCCGACTCTACTAACTCGAGAAATAAGCCTTCAGCACGATCCAGCAAACCTAAACGCATATAATCCTTGCCTAACTCCAACAATGCCTGCGCACGTTGCTCTTTATTTAAAGTAGGACGGGCAATCAGATTCTGATGAATACGAATCGCACGATCAACCTCACCACGACGACGAAAAAGGTTGCCCAGAGCCAGATGTGTCTCGACTGTTTCACTATCAACTTCCAGCATACGGATAAACACTTCAATTGCCTTATCAGGCTGCTCGTTGAGAACAAAATTTAAGCCTTTGAAATATTCAGGGTATATGGCAGTAGCTTGTTTCTGTTGCTTTTTATCCTTTCTGGTACCTAGCCACCAACCGCTGATAGCCGCGACAGGTAATAACAACCAGAAAAGCGATAACTCAACATCCATGCCTAATCCTTAATGGGTAATACTCTCAAATTGTTAATTTCTTTTTCACTGTTTTGAATTTGTTTTTGTAATTTCATCTGACTTCGTTTTAATCGAAAAATCATTGGCAAACTCGCCAAAACACCTAGAAAAGATCCGACACAAAGGACTAACACCACTAATAGCGACAATGATAATTCGACTGAACCAAGATAATAATGTAACTCAATCATTTGATTATTTTTTAGATGAAAAATAAGACCTAACAACAATATTGCAAGAACCAGGATTAAGCGTGCAATTCTGGACATGAAAGTCTCCAAATATTCGACAGATTATTTACGTTACATTAGACAGTCTTATACAGTAAGACAAGACAATAGAGAAAACGGAGAAAGAAAAGAAAAAACGATTATTAATCGGTTATGGGTCGATCTGTATTATCAACACGTTCTCGCATTTGTTTACCCGGTTTGAAATGCGGAACATATTTAGCAGGTAATGAGACCGGCTCTCCGGACTTTGGGTTACGACCAACACGAGGTGGTCGGTAATGTAAGGAAAAACTGCCGAAACCACGTATCTCGATGCGTTCGCCACCGGATAATGTGTTAGACATATGCTCAATGATAGTCTTTACAGCCAACTCAACATCCTTATAGGCTAATTGAGATTGCCTGCGAGCCAGTACTTCGATTAATTCTGATTTCGTCATGATGAAAATCTCGGTATGTCAGCCGTCCCCATACACACCCAAACCATTGTTATTATTCCTAAATCCTATCAGAAGAATATCAATTTGTAATAGTAAATTTAGCTTTTTTCTAAAAAATTTTACTTCAACTGCTATTTAAGTGGTAAATCGCAACAAAAATTCAAACAATTTACTTATCCAGCTTATCTTTTAACAAATCGCCCAGTTTTGCACTGCCACCTGACTCAGGTGCATATTCCTTAACTGCAGCCTGTTCATCATCAGATTCTTTTGCCTTGATGGAAAGATTAATTGATCGTTTCTTACGATCAATTGCAGTAATTTTAACTTCCAGTTCTTCGCCTTCCTTGATTTCAGTTCTAGCATCATCGATATCTTTTTCCAATGAGATTTCACTGGATTTAAGTGTACCTTCAACGCCATCACCCAGCGCGATGGTGACAAATTTTTGATCAACATCCTGCGCAGTACCTTTAACAATCGTGCCTTTAGGATTTTCAGCAACGAAGCTGGAAAAAGGATCTTTTTCTAATTGTTTAATACCTAGTGATATTCGTTCGCGTTCGGCATCGACTGCTAACACAACAGTTTCAAGCTCTTCACCTTTGGTAAAGTGTCTTACTGCGTCTTCAGCATCATCGGCCCAGGAAACATCAGATAAATGGACCAGACCATCTATACCGCCATCCAAGCCAATAAAAATTCCAAAATCAGTAATGGATTTAATCAAACCAGAAACACGGTCGCCTTTATTATGAGTAGCCGCAAATTGCTCCCAAGGATTTGCCTGACATTGCTTCATACCAAGTGAAATACGTCGACGTTCCTGATCGATATCAAGAATGACGACATCCACTTCATCACCTATATGTACTAATTTTGAAGGATGTACGTTTTTGTTAGTCCAGTCCATTTCAGACACATGAACCAGGCCTTCGACACCTTCTTCCAGTTCAACAAAACAACCATAATCTGCCAGATTTGTCACCTTGCCGTGTAAACGCGCACCTTCAGGATATCGGCGTGTGAGATCCATCCAGGGATCTTCACCCATTTGTTTCAAGCCAAGTGAAACGCGGTTTTTCTCGCGATCGAATTTCAATACTTTGACTTCTATTTCATCACCAATATTGACAATCTCACTTGGATTTTTGACTCGTTTCCAGGCCATGTCAGTAATGTGCAGCAAGCCGTCAATACCACCCAGGTCTAAGAAGGCTCCATAATCAGTCAAGTTCTTTACCACACCTTTGACTAGCGCGCCTTCTGATAGATTCTCCAGTAATTCTTCCCGTTCAGTCGAGTTTTCACTTTCAACGACTGCACGACGCGAGACAACAACGTTATTACGACGTTGATCTATTTTGATTACCTTGAATTCTAATGGCTTGCCTTCTAAGTAAGAGGTATCACGCACAGGACGAACATCGACCAGCGAACCAGGCAAAAAGGCGCGTACTTTATCGATATCAACAGTGAATCCACCTTTTACACGTTCGGTAATTACACCTTTTACAGTTTCATCCGCTTCATGTGCTTTTTCCAACTCTTCCCAGGCGATCTTTCGTTTTGCTTTTTCACGTGACAGGCGGGTTTCGCCGTATCCGTCTTCGATGGAATCCAGCGCGACATCAACACTGTCGCCAAGGGAGACTTCAAGGTCTCCGTTTTCATCGAAAAATTGTTCTATGGGAATAATGCCTTCAGATTTAAGACCGGCATTAACGATGACATTATCATCTATGACATCAACAACCGTGGCACTGACAATTGTGCCCGGACGCATTTTGGTTTCTATTTGGCTTTGTTCAAATAATTCAGCAAAACTTTCGCTCATGGAAGGTAAATCCTGATTGCTACAGCAGATTCTGCAACACTCTATTGTTAGTTAAACTTTGGTCACTGCCCGTGCGAGCAATTAACCGCCCAGTTCAGGAAATATCGGGAAAGGTATCGACGACCATTTCGCGGATATCGCCTACGACTTCATCAATACTTGAGTGACTGGTATCGATTATTATCGCATCTTCTGCCGGTTTAAGCGGGGAAACGCTTCTTTGACTATCTCTCGCGTCTCGCTCAGCTATATCGGCTGAAAGGTCGCGGAGATTAGCACTTATACCCTTCTCCAGCAACTGTTTATGGCGTCTTTTCGCCCTTTCTTCGGCGCTTGCAGTGAGATATAGCTTAAGATCGGCATCTGGAAACACGACGGTGCCCATATCCCGGCCATCTGCTATTAAACCAGGCCGTATTTGAAAGGCCTGTTGCCTGCCTAATAATGCAAGTCGAACTTCAGGAATTGCGGCAACGATTGAGGCGGATTTACCACAATCTTCAGTACGAATATCGTCTGAAACATCTTTTCCTTCTAAGATAACTTGGCTTAATTGACCAGCAGTCTGAACGGAAAATTGCAATTCTAGTTGCGAGCCAAGTTGGGCCAGTTGTGGAATATCATCCAGGGCAATTTGTCGATTAATCGCTGCTAATGCGAGCACTCGATAAAGCGCGCCACTATCGAGAAAATGCCAGTTCAGCCAATTGGCAAGATGACTACAAAGCGTGCCTTTACCCGTGCCACTTGGCCCATCGACAGTAATCACGGGTATGTCATTCATGACTAATTCGTATGCCTGCATGACTGGCAATTTCTAAAAAACCCGGAAAAGAAGTCGATACGTTTGCACAGTCATGAATAATTATCGGTTCACTTGCAACTGTACCTGCAATTGAAAATGCCATTGCGATTCGATGGTCACCATGACTGGTGATATCGCCACCAGTGAGTTTTCCGCCCTGCACTATCATGCCATCTTCTGTTGCGACTGCATTAATTCCTAATGCTGATAAACCGTCATACATTGCCTGAATTCGATCGCTTTCCTTTACTCTTAGTTCAGCTGCGCCAGTTAATACTGTCTTACCTTTTGCACAAGCCGCCGCAATTAGAATTACAGGAAATTCATCAATCGCAATCGGTACCAGGTTTTCTGGTATCGCTATACCATTTAATTCACTACTTGTTACATGAATATCAGCAACCGGTTCGCCGGATTGTAAACGTTCATTTTCCAGAACGATGTTCGCCCCCATTAAACTCATGATTTTCAGCATGGCATGCCGGGTAGGATTAACCCCCACATCTCGCAAAATAATATCCGAACCGGGACTAATACAGGCCGCAACAATAAAAAAAGCAGCGGAAGAAAAATCAGCTGGCACATTGATTTCTGTGCCAATTAATCGCTTGGCAGGTTCAATCGTGATCCGATTTTTATCGCGCTTAACGGGATGCATGAATGCAGATAACATCCGTTCGGTATGATCACGAGTTTCGGCAATTTCAATAACTGATGTTTCACCATTTGCATAAAGACCAGCAAGTAATAAAGATGACTTTAACTGCGCGCTGGCAACTGGCATCTTGAACTCAATACCATTCAATAGATGATTGCCCTTAATAGTAACTGGCAATGTACCGTTATCTGCGCAGGTAATTGATGCGCCCATTTCGATTAAAGGATCAATTACGCGACGCATGGGACGTTGCATAAGTGATTCGTCGCCAACAAGTGTGCTATCAAAAGATTGACCAGTTAATAAACCAGTTAATAATCGAACAGATGTACCCGAATTACCAAGATCAAGTGGAACAGTTGCAGGTTCTAACCCGTTTAATCCTACCCCTTCAATACGGATACGATTGTTATCGCGTTCAATCTCAACACCCATTTGCTGAAAAGCTAATAGTGTTGCAAGTGTATCTTCACCAAGCAAGAATCCCTGTATCGTCGTTTCACCTTCTGCAATAGCGCCTAACATAATCGAACGATGTGAAATAGACTTATCACCGGGTACTTTTATATCGCCAGTTAGTCTGCCGCCCGGTTCTACCCGATAAGTCGAAGATTGATTTATGGTCATAAGTAAATATGTATGATTCGAGCAACTCAATTATCTGCAAATTTATCTCGCGCTGATTTCGCACGCTGAAAAATTTTCAAGATTGCCTTGCTATCTTCTTCCTCAATTGCTTTTTCCAGAGTTGCTAAATGCTGTGAAAATAATTTCACTGATTCGAGTAAAGATTTACGATTAGATAAACAGATGTCATGCCACATCTCAGGACTACTTGAAGCAATACGAGTAAAATCGGCAAAACCACCTGCTGCATATTTGAATATTTCTTCGCGTTCTTCCAAACCAGCCAGACAATCGACTAAAGCATACGCCAACATATGCGGTAAATGACTGGTTGCTGCAAGCACTGCATCATGATGAGCCACTTCGAGATTAATGACTTCAGCACCGACTGCTTGCCACATATTACTGATTAAATGATGTGCCTGAGTATCAGTTTCTGGCAACGGTGTAAGTATCACCCTGTGATTGACAAATAATTCAGCAAAGGAAGCACCAACGCCACTTTGCTCAGTACCAGCAATTGGATGACCAGGGACAAATTGTTTAAATCGTTCAGCCAATATTTCTCTGGCAACACTAACAATACTGCCCTTGGCACTTCCGACATCGGTAACGACAGTATTGGCACTGATAGCCTTAGCGATAATTGGCAAAACGATATGGCTGGTATTGAGTGGCGTACCAATTACGACAACATCCGCACCTTTCACGGCTTCTGCTACGTCCATTGAGTAATCATCAATCACATTTAAATCCATCGCCTGCTTTAACGTTTCCTCACTGCGATTACAGCCAGTAATTCGCTCAACCAGTTTGGCTTGACGTAAGGCTCGAGCTAATGAGCCGCCAATTAATCCCACGCCAATAATAGTCAAATGATTGATTAACATGTTTTTCTGTTCGATTTCATTAAGCGGACAGTATTCTACTCAATTCATGAATAAACTTTTGATTTTCTTCCTGGGTGCCAATCGATACCCGTAAGTGATTTGGCATACCATAATTGGCTATCGGTCTGACGATTACCCCTGCATTGAGTAAGGCTTGATAAATTGCATTAGCATCATGCTCAAAATTAATACAAACAAAATTTCCGAGCGAAGGTATAAATTCCAGTCCCATATCATCAAAAGCTGAGGTGAAAAAATGCATCCCATCGGCATTCGCATCAATACTTTTTTCAATATAGTGCTTATCAGATAAGGCGACTTCTGCGGCGACCAGGGCTAATTGATTATTATTAAAAGGTTGTCTTACTCGATTGAGTAAATTAGCGATATCTGCATGTGTCACTGCATATCCAATTCTTAACCCAGCTAATCCATATGCCTTGGAAAAACTTCGAGTCACAATAAGATTGGGGAAATCATTCAACCATTTAGTAGCATCTGGATATTGGTCTTTTGTCTGGCCATATTCAAAGTAAGCTTCATCTACCAGTACAATGATATGTTCGGGTATTTGTTGCAGGCAATGTCTTAACGTTTTTTGATTTATCCAGGTGCCAGTCGGATTATTTGGATTGGCAATAAACATGAGTCTAGTCCTATCTGTTATTGCTTGACACATCGCTTCAAGATCATGCCCCCATTCTAAAGCTGGTATCACTACATGCTTTGCACCGACCGCTTGTGTGACAATAGGATAAACTGCAAATGAATGTTCCGAATAAATGACTTCATGCTCATGAGTGACAAATGCTCTAGCTGTCATTTCCAGTACATCGTTTGATCCATTACCCAAAGTGATTTGTTCCTGACGAACATCATGCTTACTTGCCAACGATTGTTTTAATTCAAATCCATTCCCATCAGGATAACGCGCAAGATCAGTTGTAGCAGCAATAGCATCGAGCACTTTCTGACTCGGGCCCAATGGATTTTCATTCGATGCCAGTTTAATGACATTACTTAATCCCAACTCGCGCTGAAGCTCACTCATAGGCTTACCGGGATGATATGGCTGCAACCCTGCTACGCCAGAGGTCGCCAAGCTTAATAAATCACAAGACATAAGTTATTTTCTACACTTTTCTCAATTTGCTTATAGGGCAATTTAATCAATATTTTTCTCATCATTACTTACTGTTTATTATCAACGAGAAAATTTTATTCATGAAGCGACACGAATGATTAACAACGGCGTGTATATATCAATACATACGTACCGCAAAACAAGAAGCAACGAAATCATGGATAAAAATAGCCGATACTAAAGGACAGCGCGAGGATAGGAGCCAAGTAATTTCACCATCGACGCATGCTCTTCCATATCAGCTAATGCTTGCTTGACGGTATTGTTTTCAACATGTCCTTCTACATCGACGAAGAAAACATACTCCCACATCTCACGTCTAGATGGACGAGATTCAATACGTGTCATACTGACTCCATTATCGGCGAAGCAACTAATCATTCGATGTAAGGCACCAGGTTTGTTTGGCGCAGAAAAAATGAGTGATGTTTTATCGTTGCCGCTTGGTGAGCATAAGGATTTACCAATAACCAGAAAGCGTGTTGTATTATCAGGCTCATCTTCAATATTACTTGCAAGCAAATTCAAATGATATAACTCGCCTGCAGTTTCACTTGCGATTGCTGCAATTTGTTTTTTTTCTGATGCAATTTTGGCTGCCTCGGCATTACTGTTGACACTTATTCTTTCTGCTTTCATTAAATGTGCATCCAACCATGCTCGACATTGGGCCAGTGATTGTTGATGCGAATAAACAGCATCAATATTTGTCAAGTCAGTCTCGCTGCTTAACAAGTGATGATGAATTCGTAATTCAACTTCACCACAAATTAGCAAGGAAGAATGATTCAACATATCAAGAGTATGATTGACGACACCTTCAATGGAGTTTTCAACAGGTACCACACCATAATTAGACGCGCCTGATTCAACTTCACGAAATATCTGATCGATGCTGCTAAAAGCAGTCACATTCACTGAGTGACCAAAATGTTTTAATGCCGCCGTTTGAGTGAACGTTCCTTCAGGCCCTAAATAGGCGATATCCAGAGGTTGTTCGAGGGCCAGACAGGCAGACATGATCTCGCGAAATAATCGTGCCATATCTTCATCTGGCAGCGGACCATTATTATTTTCAATCGTCTTGCGCAGTATTTGTGCCTCACGTTCGGGACGATAAAAACTGGTATTTTCGTCTTCTGCCTGTTTAACCTCAGCGACCTGTTTTGCAACAAGCGCACGCTGACTGATTAAATCAAGCAATTGTTGATCAAGTGAGTCGATCTCCTTTCTGAGGTCTTCCAGATTTTTCTTATTATCTGTCACGGTGCATTTATAGATATAAACAAGTGTGGACAGGATACGTAGAGCTCAGGATAGAGACAAGTACCTAAATTAAATCAGCTGTTTTGATCCGCGAACTCTCGCATAAAATTAAGTAAGCGATCGACACCTGATTCAGGCATCGCATTGTAAAGGCTGGCACGTATTCCACCCGCTGCACGATGCCCTTTTAAGGCCTGTAATCCTTTGGCGGCCGCTGCCTCGAGAAATGCGTTAGTCAATTCATCATTCGGAAGATGAAAAACGACATTAATACGTGACCGACAGGATGCGGGTACTTTATTGTTATAAAAACTGGAACTATCCAAATATTCATAAAGCATGGCAGATTTTCTTTCGCTACGGTCTGCCATGACGTTCAAACCACCTTGTTCAACAATCCAGTCAAACATCAACCCAGCCATATACCAGTTAAAAGTTGGTGGCGTATTCAACATGCAGTTTTGTTCTGCCTGCATTTGATAATTTAACAAATCCGGTGTGTTAGCAAGTACATCACCACATAACTCTTTTTTAACAATGACAAGCGTCATACCCGCTGGCGCAATATTTTTTTGAGTACCAGCGATAATGACGCCAAAACGAGACACATCAAATGGTCTTGATAGTATTGAAGAAGTCATATCGCAAACCAAAGGTACTTGTACATCAGGAATTGAATGAAATTCAACCCCGCCTATCGTTTCGTTATCTGTATAAAAACAGTAGGCGGCATTAGCGTCTAACTGCCAGTCACTATTATCAGGAATAGACTGATAACCCGTATCTTTCGATGAACAAACGATATTCACATTGGTATATTTTTCAGCGCAGGCAATTGCCTTGGCGGACCAGATCCCGGTATCAATATAATCAGCACTATTTTTGTCGCGCAATACATTCATCACCATGGCTGAGAATTGTAAGGTTGCACCACCGGCCAAAAATAAGACATGGTAATCATCAGAGACAAAGAGTAATTGACGTAATCGCTGTTCAGCATGTCTGGCGATATCAATAAACATATCAGTACGATGCCCTATTTCCATCACCGACATGCCCGTATTATTCCAATTCAGAAATTCTTGCTGAGCACGCGCCATGACTTCTTCGGGTAACATGGCCGGGCCAGGAGAGAAATTAAGCACGCGCTGATTCATGTTAATGAGTTGAAAGTAAATTTAGGATCGAATACGAGAATGCTATTCGTCAGTAACAGCATCATTATTCATTTCAACAATGCGTTCCAATCCTGCCAACGTTTCTTCATCGCCTAGATTTACCAGACGCACGCCTTGAGTATTACGACCAAATACCGAGATATCTTTTACCGGAGTACGTATCAAGGTGCCCTGACTGCTGATTAGCATAATTTCGTCTTGCTCCTGAACTGCAACTGCTCCAACGACAGAACCATTGCGCTCGGATACCTGTATGGAAATAACACCCGAACCGCCACGTGATTTTTGTGGATAGTCGTCGATTGCTGTTCGCTTGCCATAACCATTTTCTGTTGCCGTCAATACTGCCACATCATCGCTCTCAACAATGATCAACGACATGACTTTCTGATTCTCCTGTAACTTGATACCGCGTACTCCCTTTGCAGTGCGTCCCATCGCACGAACATGAGATTCAGGGAAACGGACTACCTTGCCAGCATTGCTAAACAACATCACATCATGTTGCCCATCAGTAATTTCAACACCTATCAGTTTATTTCCATCTACCAACTCAATGGCTCGAATACCGCTCGGTCGAGGACGAGAAAATTGATCCAATGATGTTTTCTTTACCGTGCCATCAGCCGTCGCCATAAATACAAATTAATGCTATTTTGCCTATTCGTGATTACAGTGAAGATAAATTTGTATTTATGGCGACGGCTGATGGCACGGTAAAG